>NZ_CALAYQ010000047.1:0-57635 GCF_937894855.1 uncultured Zoogloea sp. | reverse complement strand
TCTTCGTGATCGCCGGCATCCAGATGGTCACCACCGGCGTGCTGGCCGAGTTGCTCACCCGGGTGTATTTCGAATCCGGCCAGAGCCAGGCCTACGTCGCCCGCGAAACCGCACCCCTCGACGACGGTCAGGGCTGGCACACCGCCAAGGCCTGATTCAGCGTTTGCCCATGATCGGTCACGCCAGCGCCGAAAGGCGGCTCGCGGGTAGCACCCTCGGCCGCCTGATCCTTGTCCTGCCCTTCATCGCCTTCCTGCTCCGGCTGGGAGGCGCGCCGCTTTTCGACGTGGACGAAGGCGCGTTCTCCGAAGCCACCCGTGAGATGTTCGAACGGGGCGATTTCCTGTTCACCTATCTCAACGGCGCCCCGCGCTTCGACAAACCGATCTTCATCTACTGGCTGCAGTCGGTGGGCTATCTGATCTTCGGCGCCAGCGAGTGGGCCTTCCGCCTGCCCTCGGCCGTAGCGGCCATCGTCTGGAGCTACGCCACCTACTTCTTCGCCCGCAAGCGCTTTGGCGACGAGGCCGGCCTGCTGGCGCTGGCCGTGGCGAGCACGGCGCTCGGCCCCTTCGCCATCGGCCGCGCCGCCACCGCCGACGGGCTGCTCAACTGCCTGCTGGCGCTCACCCTGTTCGACGTGTGGCGCCATCTCGAAAGCGGCCAGCGGGCGCCGCTGCTGCGCGCCTTCGTGTGGATGGGCCTCGGCGCCCTCACCAAGGGGCCGGTGGCGCTGGTCGTACCGGGCGCGGTGAGCTTTCTCTTCTGCGCCAGCCGCGGCGAATGGAAACGCTGGCTGAAGATGCTGTTCGACCCCGCCGGGCTGGCGATCCTCGTCGTCATCGTCGCCCCGTGGTACGCCTACGCCCTGCATCGTCACGGACAGGATTTCATCGACGGCTTCATCCTGCGCCACAACGTGCAGCGCTTCTCGGGCTCCCTCGAAGGCCACGGCGGCAGCGCGTTCTATTACCTGCTGGCCGTGCCGCTGCTGCTGCTGCCCTGGAGCGGCCTCCTGATCGGCGCCCTCACCCGTCTGCGCGCCGGGCTTGCCGATCCGCTGCAACGCTTCCTGTGGATCTGGTTCGGCTTCGTGCTGGGCTTCTTCTCGCTGTCGGGCACCAAGCTGCCCCACTACGTGCTCTACGGCTGCACGCCGCTGTTCATCCTGATCGGCCTCCACGCCCAGTCGATCCGCCGGGTGTGGCCGCATCTTCTGCTGCCCGGGCTGCTGTTCATCCTGTTCCCGCTGCTGCCCAATCTGTTCGACGCACTCTCCCGCAGCACCCTCGGCGACGGCTTCTACCGCGCCCAGCTGGCCCGGGCGCTGCCGATGGCCGACAGCTTCTACATCGGCGCCACCATCACCGGGCTGGTGATCTGGACGGCCGTCGTGTTCTTCCCGCGGATGTCCATGCTCGCCAAGCTGGTGGTGACCGGCACGATGCAGGTCATCCTGCTGGCCGGCGTCGTGGTGCCCTACGCGGGCGAGCTGGTGCAGGGCCCGGTCAAGGCGGCTGGCCTCAAGGCCCGGGAGCTCGGCGGCGAAGTCGTCTTCTGGCGCTTCACCACCGCGCCGAGCTTCAGCGTCTATCGCCAGGCCGTCACCCTGAAGGGCGACCCCAAACCCGGCCAGCTGGCCCTCACCCGCATCGACCGCCTGGCGCCCGACGCCCCGGTCGACACCGTCTTCCAGGAAGGCGGCGTGGTGCTCGTGAAGGCCCGCCCGTGAACGTCACCGACAGCCGCGCCGCGCCCCTCGCGGTGATCGTCGCCGTGCTCACCGCCTACCGGCTGTGGGTGATCGGCCACCTGGGCATCGACCTCTACGTGGACGAGGCCTACTACTGGGGCTGGTCGCAGAACCTCGACTGGGGTTACTTCTCGAAGCCGCCGGTGATCGCCGCGCTGATCGCCGCCAGTACGGCAATCCTCGGCAACAGCCTGATCGCCATCAAGCTGCCCTCGCTGCTGCTGTACCCCGCCACGGCCTTCGCCCTGTATGCGCTCGGCTCGCGGCTGTATTCGACGCGGGTCGGCTTCTGGGCCGGGCTTGGCTTCATGTCGATGCCGCTGGTGGCTGCCCTCGGGCTGTTCGTCTCCACCGACGCGCCGCTGCTCCTGTGCTGGTCGCTTGCGCTGCTGTTCCTGCTGCGGGCACTCGATGAGGAAGGCTGGGCCAACTGGCTGGCCTGTGGCGCGCTCATCGGCATCGGACTGATGTCGAAGTACACGATGGCCGCCTTCCTGCCGTCGGCCCTGCTGCTCATCGTGCTGTCGCCCCGCCACCGCCGCTGGCTGGCACGGCCCCAGCCGTGGGTGGCGTTGCTGCTAGCCGCGGTTATCCTGGCGCCCAACCTGTACTGGAACTGGGCCCACGACTTTCCCACCTTCCGCCACACCGCCGAGATCACCCGCGTCGGCCACGGCGAGCGCGGCTGGCACCCGGGCCAGCTGGGCGAGTTCATCGGCGCCCAGTGGCTGTCCTTCGGCCCGCTGCTCGGCGTGCTGCTCGGCTGGGCACTGCTGCGTTCGGTCAAGCTGTTGCGCAACGACGCTCACCGCACGCTGCTGATCTTCATCGTGCCGCTGCTTCTGCTGGTGAGCTTCCAGGCCCTCACCGGCCGGGCCAATGGCAACTGGGCGGCACCAGTCTTCGTCGCGGCCTGCCTGCTGGTGCCGGCAGTGTTCCTGGCCGATCGTCGGCGCTGGGTGATCGCCGGCGTCGTGGTCAATCTGGTGGCGTCCCTCGGTGCCTACCACTGGCCCGACATCGCCCGGATCGCCGGCATCGACCTCACCGCGAAGAACGACCCGTACAAACGCGCCCGCGGCTGGATCAACATGGCCGACGGCGTGGCGCCCTATCTCGCCCAGCACCCTGGCGCCATCCTGGTGGGCGAAGACCGGGAGATCATCGCCCACCTCGTCTATCGCCTCCACCCCACCGACTACGCCGCCTGGAACCCGGGCCACCTGCCCCGCGACCAGTACGAGGTCACCACCACCCTCGCCGACAAGCGCGGGCGCGACGTGCTCTACGTGGGCCGCAAGGCCGAGATTCCCGACATTGCCGCACGCTTCGCCGCCAGCGAGCAGCTCGGCAAGGTGGTGGTGCCGATCCACAAGGATTTCAAGCGGGAGGTGTATGTCTTCCTGCTGAGGGATTTCCAGGGCTATTGAGCCAAGCCGCAACGATCAGCCCTGGCTGTTGTCCGGCAGCGCAGCCGGCAGATCGTCCAGCTGTGCCGCCTCAATGCGCTGAAAATGGGCGCTGATCTTGCGTGACGAGGTCTGCACCTCGGCCACGTCTTCGCCGGCCTGGCGGATATGGGTGGCGAGCTTCTGCATCCGCTCGTCGAAGCGGTTGAAATCCTTGGCGAGCTTGCCCAGCGCGTCCTTGATGACGTGGATCTGCTTGCGGGTCTCCACGTCCTTCAGCACCGCGCGGGCGGTGTTGAGCACCGCCATCAGGGTGGTCGGCGAGACGATCCACACCCGCCGGCTCATGGCGTAGGCGATCACCTCCGGGTGATAGGCGTGGAGCTCGGCGAACACCGCCTCGGCGGGCAGGAACATCACCGCGCCGTCTGACGTCACCTCGGGCAGGATGTACTTGCCGGCGATCGCATCCACGTGCTTCTTCACATCGCTCCGGAAGGCAGTCTGGGCCGCACGGCGCTCCAGTTCGCCCACGTCGGTAGCGAACATCCGGTGGTAGTTTTCCAGCGGAAACTTCGAATCCACGATCACCATGCCGGTGGGCTCGGGCAGGCGCAGCACGCAGTCGGCGCGGGTGCCGTTGGGCAGGGTGAATTGGAAATCGAAGGACTCGGGCGGCAACGCATTGCGCACCAGCGCCTCCAGCTGGACTTCACCAAACGCGCCCCGGGCCCGCTTGTCGCCCAGCAGCTCCTGCAGGCTCACCACGTTGGTGGTCAGGTCGCCGATCTTCTTCTGGGCTTCGTCGATGGTCGCAAGCCGGGCCATCACGCTGGCGAAGGTCTCGTTGGTCTTGCGGAAGCCTTCGTCGAGGCGCTGATTGACGTGGCCGGTGATCGCCTCGAGGCGCTCGCCCACGGTGCGGTTCATCGCCTCGATGCTGGTGCCCAGTTGCTCGGACGCGCTCTTGAGGCCGCTTTGAAGGAGCTCCCGGTCGGCCCGGGCATGGTCGGCGAGAGTCTTGAGCGTCTCGGCCAGCATCTCGCTACGGAGCTTTTCCTGGCCGGCGGCAAAGGCGTTGGCAAGATCCGCCAGGCGCAGGACGGTCTCCTCCTTCTGGCTGCCCAGCTGGCCTACGAGCGCGAGATGAAGCTGCTGCAAAGCCTGGCGTGAGGCGGCTTGTTCGGCGTCGAGCCGATCCCGCAGGTTGTCCACCTCAGCGGCCACCAGATCGATGACCCGGTCGCTCCCGGCCACGGACGTGGCCTGAAACTCCTTCACCAGCTGCAGCTGCTGCTCGGCAAACCCCTGATCGACCCGCCGTCCCAGGCGCCCGATCTGGACGAGCAGCCACAGCACCGCCAGCACCAGCACGGCGAAGGCAACGAGGAAGATCAGCAGAAATGCGGCGTCGGTATTCATCGGCCGGAGTATAACGCGGAGAACTGTAAATTAGTTCAGTGCGCGCAGACTTGCCAGCGGCGGCCGGTAAAGCAGGTGACGGGTGCCCAGCCAGCCCGCCAGCGTGACCACCGCACAACCGGCCACAGCCCCCGCCAGCAGCGGCAGCACGCTGGGAACGTAGGGCAGCTTGAAGACGAAATGGGCCAGCGCCCAGCCGATGCCCGTCGCGCCCACGCCCGCCAGCACGCCCGCCACCAGCCCGAGGGCGGCGAACTCGGCGAGCAGCGCCCAGCGCAGCTGCCGGTTGCGGGCACCGAGAGTGCGCAGGATCGCCAGCTCGCGCTCCCGCTCGTCGTGGGTGGCCTGCAGCGCGCCGAACAGCACGATCACCCCCGCCACCACCGCAAAGCCGAACACGAACTGCACCGCTGCAATCAGTTGATCCACCATGGTCTGGATCTGCCCGATCACTGCCGCTACGTCGATCACCGTGAAGTTGGGGAAAGCCGCCACCAGCCGGTTGGCAAAATCCATCTTCGCCGGCGGCAGGTAGAAGCTGGTGATGTAGCTGGCCGGAAAATCCTCCAGCATCCCGGGCGCGGCGATCACGAAGAAGTTCACCCGCATCGAATCCCAATCCAGCTTGCGCAGGCTGGTGATGCGCGCTTCCGACCGCGTGCCGGCGATCTCGAAGGTCAGCACGTCGCCCATCGCGAGCCCGAGGGTCTGGGCCAGGCCTTGTTCCACCGAGAACTGCGGCTGCCGGCTGTCACCGTGCCACGCGCCCGCCACCACGCTGTTGCCGTCGGGCAGGCGGGCGTCAAAGGAAAGATTGAAATCGCGATCGACAAGGCGCTTTGCGCGCTCCTCGGGGTAATCGTCCGGCCCTACCGGGCGGCCATTCACCGCCACCAGCCGGCCACGGATCATCGGCTGCATCGAGGGCGACAGGCGACCCTCTGCCCGGAAGAACTGGCCCAGCGGCTCTACCTGATCGGGCTGGATGTTGATGACGAAACGATTGGGCGCATCCGCCGGCGTCGCCTGCTTCCAGTTGGCGAGCAGATCCCCCCGGACGAGCGTGAGGAGCAACAAGGCCGTCAGCCCCATGCCGAGGGCCAGCACCTGCACGAGGCTCGCCACCGGCCGCCGGCGCAGCGCCGCCAGGCCGTAACGCCAGCCGCTACCTGCCACCGCCCGCATACGGCCCAGCAGCCGCAGCACCAGCCAGCCCACGCCGCCATACACCGCAAAGGCCAGCGCAAAGCCGCCCACCACCCAGGCGCCAAGCAGCCAGTCGCGCGCGATGCCCACCAGCAGGCCGGCCAGCACCAGCGCGCCTACCGCCCACGCAAGGCCTTCCCGCGCGGCGATGCCATCCCACTCCCGACGCAGCACCCGCAGCGTGGGCACCCGGCCCAGCCGGATCAGCGGAGGCAGCGCAAAACCCAGCAGCAGCAACAGGCTCACCGCCAGCCCGTGGGCCACCGGCCACCAGCCCGGCGCCGGCAGCGGAAATCCCACCAGATCACCCAGCAGGCCATTGAGCACGAACTGCACTGCAAACCCCAGCGCACAGCCCACCACACCGGCGAACAGCCCCAGCAGCACGAACTCGCCAATGAAGAGCCGCAGCAATTGCCCCTGCTTCGCCCCCACGCAGCGCATCACCGCGCAGCCATCCAGATGCCGTTCGACGAAACGCCGGGTCGCGAGCCCGACAGCCACCGCCGCCAGCACCACCGCCAGCATCGCCGCAAAACGCAGGAAGCGCTCGGTACGGTCGAGGGTGGAGCGCACCTCGGGCCGGGCGTTATCGACGGTCTCGAGGCGCTCGCCCCGCTGCAGCCGCGGCTTGGCCCAGGCCTCGAAGCCCGCGACGGCGCCTGGTTCGCCCGCCACGTGCAGATGATAGAAGGCCCGGCTGCCGGGCTGGATCAGCCGGGTAGCGGGCAGGTCGGCGGCGTTGATGACGAGCCGCGGCAGCAGGCTGAAGAAGTTGGCGCCCCGGTCGGATTCGAAACTCAGCACCGCCGCCATCTTCATCCGCTGGGCGCCCAGGCCGATCTCGTCGCCCACCTTCGCGCCCAGCGCGCTGGCGAGCCGTTCATCGAGCCACAACGTGCCCGGCGCGGGGATGCCGCGCGCCGGCGCGTCCGGCTGGTTGAGGCCCGGCGCGATGCGGATCGAGCCCCGCAGCGGATGACCGTCCTCCACCACCTTCACCCCCGCCAGCTGCGCGCCCTCGCCCAGACTAGCCATGCTGGTGAAGGTGGCAGAAACCACGGACTTCAGCCCGCGCCGGGTGGCTTCGTCGCGGTAGGCCCGGTCGAGGGTGTGATCCGACACCAGCACCAGATCGCCGCCCAGGAGCTGGTTGGCCTCGCGCGTGAGGGCCTGGGCGACCCGGTCGGTGAAGAAGCCGACGCTGGTCAGGCTGGCCACAGCGATCACCAGGGCCATCACGAGCAGGCCCAGCTCGCCGGCGCGCAGATCGCGCCGGAGCATCCGGAGGGAAAGGGAGAACATGGGTCAGGCGGGAAGCGGCAACCTGCGTTGGAGCGGGCGACGGCGCAAAAGTGCCCGCCCCGGGGTGACGGCTCTCAAGCGTCGGCCAGCCAGCGTTCCACCAGGCGCACCCAGTAGGCCACGCCGTAGGGAATCGCGTCGTCGTTGAAGTCATAGTGGGGGTTGTGCAGCGTGCAGCCGCCCTCCCCCGGGCCGTTGCCAAGCCACACGTAACAGCCGGGCTTTTCCTGCAGGAAGTAGGCGAAATCCTCGGCGCCCATGCTGGGTTTGGGGTCGATAAGGGTGTTGCCCTCGCCGCACACCTCGCCCGCCACCCTGGCGCAGAACTCGGCCTCGGGCACCGTATTGATGGTCGGGGGATAACCGCGCCTGTAGCTGAAATGCACGTTGGCGCCGAAGGCCGCGCCGATGCCCGCGCACACCCGCTGCATGGCGTCCTCCACCTGCGCCCGGATGTCCGGCCGGAAGGCCCGCACCGTGCCGCCGATGCGCACCACGTCGGGGATCACGTTGTAGGCGTCGCCCGCATGGAACTGGGTGACCGACAGCACCGCCGAATCCGCCGGGTCCACATTGCGGCTCACCACCGACTGCAGCGCCTGCACCAGCGACGCGCCGCACAGCACCGGGTCGATGCCCTGATGGGGCATGGCGGCGTGGGCGCCGTGGCCGCGGATCTCGATGTCGAAGCGGTCGGCACAGGCCATCACCGGCCCGCGATGCACGGCGATCTGCCCCACCGGCACGCCGGGCCAGTTGTGCATGCCGAACACCGCCTCCATCGGAAAGCGCGTGAACAGCCCGTCGGCGATCATCTCCGGCGCGCCGCCCTCGCCTTCCTCGGCAGGCTGGAACAGGAAGTACACCGTGCCATCGAACTCCGGGTTGCGCGCGATGTGCGCCGCCGCGCCCAGCAGCATCGCGGTGTGGCCGTCGTGGCCACAGGCGTGCATCTTGCCGGGGTGGCGCGAGTGGTGGGTGAAGTCGTTCTTCTCCTGGATCGGCAGCGCATCCATGTCGGCCCTGAGGCCAATGGCGCGCTTGCTGGTGCCCGCCCGCAGCACGCCCACCACGCCGGTCTTGCCGACGCCCCGATGGGTTTCGATGCCCAGCGCCTCGAGTCGCTCGGCCACCAGCGCGGCGGTGCGATGCTCTTCGAAGGCGAGTTCGGGGTGGGCGTGGATGTCGCGGCGGATTGCCGTGGTCGCGGCCTGTTCGGCACGGATCTGATCGAGTAGGTTCATGAGGCGTCCCCGATGCGTCGAGAATCGGCCCTGCGGCCGGAATCGCGAAATAATAGCAGCGGCGCAGCTTTCGCCCCACCGCGCCAAACCACAATTGCGCCAACGATCCACGATGAAACTCTTTTACGCCGACCACTTCGTGCTGCCTCTTCCGCCGGGCCACCGCTTTCCGATGGAGAAGTACAGCCGGCTGCGGGAACGCCTGCTGGCTTCCGGCCACTTCGCCACCGACGACTTCCGGGTGCCCGACGCCGCCACCGACACCGAACTCCTGCGCGCCCACGACGCCGGCTACGTGCAGCGCGTGGTGCGCGGCACGCTCGGCCACGACGAAGTCCGGCGGATCGGCTTTCCGTGGTCCGAGGCCATGGTCGAGCGCTCGCGGCGCTCGGCGGGCGCCACCCTTGCGGCCTGCCGCGCCGCGCTGGCCGAAGGCTGGGCCGCCAACCTTGCCGGCGGCACCCACCACGCGTTCCGTGACCGGGGCGAAGGCTTCTGCGTGTTCAACGACGCCGCCGTCGCGGCCCTCGCCATGCGCGCCGAAGGCCGCGTAGCGCGCGTGGCGATCGTCGACTGCGACGTGCATCAGGGCAACGGCACCGCCGCCATCCTCGCCAACCGGGCCGACTGCTTCACCTTCAGCATCCACGGCGCGCGCAACTTTCCCTTCGACAAGGAAACCAGCGATCTGGACGTGGAGCTGCCCGACGGCACCCGCGACGAAACCTACCTCGCCGCCCTCGACGACGCGCTGGCATCGGTCTTCCGCCACCAGCCCGATCTGGTGATCTACCTCGCCGGCGCCGATCCGTTTGAAGACGACCGCCTCGGCCGCCTCAAGCTCACCAAGGCCGGCCTCGCCGCCCGGGACGAGCGCGTGCTGGGCGAATGCCGGCGGCGCAGCCTGCCCGTCGCCATCGCCATGGCCGGTGGCTACGCCCGGCAGATCGACGACACGGTGGCCATCCACGCCACCACCATCGACACCGCCCGCCGGATTTTCGCCAGCGCCCCACCGCTATAATTGACGCAAACGTCAATGTCAGTCCTTCCCCAGAGAGGAATCCCCCATGCGTTTCGAAGGCTCCGAGAACTACGTCGCCACGCCCGACCTGATGCTGGCCGTCAATGCCGCGATCCGGCTGCAGCGGCCGCTCCTCATCAAGGGCGAACCGGGCACCGGCAAGACCATGCTCGCCGAAGAAGTGGCCGCCGCCCTGGGCATGCCGCTTTTGCAGTGGCACATCAAGTCCACCACCAAGGCCCAGCAAGGGCTCTACGAATACGACGCCGTGTCTCGCCTGAGGGATTCCCAACTCGGCGACGACCGGGTGAAGGACATCGGCAACTACATCGTCAAGGGCACCCTGTGGCAGGCTTTTGACGCCGACGCGCCCTGCGTGGTGCTGATTGACGAGATCGACAAGGCCGACATCGAGTTCCCCAACGATCTCCTGCGCGAACTCGACCGCATGGAGTTCTTTGTGTACGAAACCCGTGAGCTGGTGAAGGCCAGGCACCGCCCCATCGTCTTCATCACCTCCAACAACGAGAAGGAGCTGCCCGACGCCTTCCTGCGCAGGTGCTTCTTCCACTACATCAAGTTCCCCGACCGGGACACCATGCACAAGATCGTCGACGTGCACTTTCCGGGCATCAAGCAGTCGCTGCTGAAGGAAGCGCTGGAAGTCTTCTTCGGCCTGCGCGACGTGCCGGGGCTGAAGAAGAAACCCTCCACGTCCGAACTCATCGACTGGCTCAAGCTGCTGGTGGCCGAGGACATCCCGCCCGAAGCGCTGCGTTCTCCCGACCAGAAGGCGATCATCCCGCCGCTCCACGGTGCGCTGCTCAAGAACGAGCAGGACATGCACCTCTTCGAGCGCCTGGTGTTCATGGCCCAGCGCAACCGCTGACGGCCGCCGGAGCGCCGCGATGCTCATCGACTTCTTCCTGCATCTCAAGGCCCGCAAGCTGCCGGTGTCCACCAAGGAATTCCTGACCCTGCTCGAAGCCCTGCAGGCCGGGTTGGGCAATCACAGTCTGGACGACTTCTACTTCCTGTCCCGCGCCACGCTGGTCAAGGACGAGTCCCAGTTCGACCGCTTCGATCAGGCCTTCGGCGAATACTTCAAGGGCGTCGAATCGGTGCCCGGGCTGGAAGTCGATCTGCCCGAGGAATGGCTGAAGGCGATGATGCAGAAGCACCTCACGCCCGAGGAGAAGGCCAAGCTGGAAGCCCTCGGCTGGGACAAGCTGATGGAAGAATTCAAGAAGCGCCTCGCCGAGCAGAAAGGCCGCCACCAGGGCGGCAGCAAGTGGGTCGGCACCGGCGGCACCTCGCCCTTCGGCAACAGCGGCTTCAACCCGGAAGGCATCCGCGTGGGCGGCGAATCCGCCGGCAACCGCACCGCCGTCAAGGTGTGGGATCAGCGCGAGTACCGCAACCTGGACGACACCGTCGAGCTCGGCACGCGCAACATCAAGGTCGCCCTACGCCGCCTGCGCCGCTTCGCCCGCGTGGGCGCGCCGGACGAGCTGGATCTGGACGGCACCATCGCCGCCACCGCCCGCAACGCGGGCTACCTCGATCTGCTGATGCGCCCCGAGCGCCACAACGCGGTGAAGGTGCTGATCTTCTTCGACGTGGGCGGCTCGATGGACCCGTACGTGAAGGTTTGCGAGGAGCTGTTCTCGGCCTGCCGCGCCGAGTTCAAGCACCTGGAGTACTTCTACTTCCACAACTGCGTGTACGACCACGTGTGGCGCGACAGCTACCGCCGCCACTCCGAGCGCACACCCACGCTCGACGTGATCCACAAGTACGGGCCCGACTACAAGCTGATCTTCGTGGGCGACGCGACCATGAGCCCCTACGAGATCCTCCAGCCCAATGGTTCCATCGAGTACAGCAACACCGAGGCCGGCGCCGTGTGGCTGCGCCGCCTGGCCGAAGCCTATCCGGCCGTCGCGTGGCTCAACCCGGAACCCGAGCGGATGTGGGATTACCGGCAGTCCATCGGGATCATCCGGCAGATCCTCGCCGAGCGGATGTTCCCGCTCACCCTCGACGGCCTCACCCGCGCCATCAGCCAGCTGTCCCGCAAAAACTGAGGCGGGCCGGAGCCCGCCTCGTTTCACCCATCGCCGGACAACGCCGGCGCCTACGGCACCCGGTAGAAATCCTGGGTCAGCAGATCGACGCCGCAGGGCAGCTGCTCGATCCAGTCGAGGAAGCGATTGACCATCGCCTTGCCCTCGAAACGGCAGCCGTGCTGGGGCACGATCATCTCCACATCCATCTGACGCACCATGTTCACCCAGAAGCGGCAGATCTTGTTGGAGATCATGTAGCGACGGTGAAAGCCGATCATCGTGGCGATGTGCTCGTCGAAGTTGGTGACCGGCTTGGAAGCCTGGTCGTGATCCACGAGGGACGCGCCCATGTCGCCGGTGAACAAAATCTTCGAAACCGGGTCATAGAACTGGAAGTTGCCTTCCGAGTGCATGAAGTGCGCCGGCACCGCCTTGATGGTGTTGTTGCCGAGCACGATGTTCATGCCTTCGTCGGGAATGCCGATGATCCGGGCGGTGTAATCCTTGCCGGTGGTGAAGTGGGGCACGAAGCGCGTCCACAGGCGGGAGATCATCACCTTGCAGTGGGTGGCGACCATCCACTTGTTGAGGGACGCGATGATGTCCGGATCAGCGTGGGTGGCGAAGATGAAGTCCAGCCCGCGGGACGGGAAGAAGCGCTGCATCGACATCAGCAGACCGGTGTAGGTCATGTTGCCGCCCGGGTCGATCAGGGCGCCATGCTGGCCGTCGACAATGAGGAACTGATTGCACTGGACGGCGTGGTCGGCCTCCTCGTCCACCAGGTCATAAAAGGCCAGACAGGCATGCGTGCCATTGTTGAAGAGTTCGACAGCCATGTTGTGGAATTCTGCAATATCGGTGGGACCGACACTTTATCCGACAAAATGACATATCGAAAAGGTGACAGTGATTTACATTGACGATTATCAAACTATGTCCTCGTCAGCCTTGCGCGTTTTGGAGTATGTTGCCCATTTTTGCCCTGCAGCAAAGAGGCCCCCGCCTGTGAAGAAATCCGCCCTGCTATTCCTTGCCCTGGCTTGTCCCGTCCTGTTCTCCGCACCTCCTGCGGCCGCGCTGGGCACTGCGCCCCAGGCGAGCGCCTCGAGCCGCTCGCAGCAACTCGGGAGGATGAACAAGACCGTCCCCTTCGGTGGCGCGCACTCCGCCTACAAGGACACCCGCCGGGCCACCGAGGTCAGGCCGCCCAGCTCGACGATCTGCGCGCTGCGGGAGCAGACCCAGGGCATCGGCACGACCCGCCAGGACGCCTCCGGCAAGATTCAGGTCTTCAACGACCCGCGCACCCAGAAGGGCTCCAGCGGCGACATCTACGGCGACTGCAACCGCAGCCTCTCCGGACGCATCTCGCCGCGCACCGTCGCCAAGCCCAAGACGGCCTACAACGCCCGCACCAATACCCTCAACGCGGCCAGCGACGGCTACGTCAACCGCTCGGCCACCCGCTCGATGATGCCCAAGAAGCCGCCCTCGATGTACGACCCGGCCACCGGCACGCTGCGGGCCAACAAGCGCCCCAACGCCTACCAGATCTACCAGGAATGAAAACGGGGGCGCACACCCAGCGGTATGCGCCCCCGTTCGAGACCACGCCAGCCGGGGCCTGAAACCCCGGCGTGGCAGATCGTCAGTTGCCGTTCATCGCCAGCATCAGCTGGTTGATGCGCTTCACGAAGCTCGCCGGGTCATCCAGCGTGCCGCCTTCGGCCAGCAGGGCCTGATCGAAGAGCACCGCAGCCCAGTCGTCGAACTGCTTGTCCTCGTACTTGAGGCGCAGCACCACCGGGTGAGCCGGATTGATCTCGAGGATCGGCTTGGAGATCGGCATGCTCTGGCCGGCAGCCTTCATCAGGCGCGCCAGGTTCATCCCCATGTCGTGCTCATCGGCCACCAGGCAGGCGGGCGAGTCGGTCAGGCGGTGGGTGACGCGCACTTCCTTCACCTTGTCGCCGAGGGTGGTCTTCATCTTGTCGAGCAGATCCTTCAGCTCGCCGGTTTCCTTCTCGACGGCGGCCTTCTCGGCTTCGTCCTCCAGCTTGCCCAGATCCAGCCCGCCCTTGGCCACCGAGGCCAGCTGCTTGCCGTCGAACTCGGTGAGGTTACCCACCACCCACTCATCCACGCGGTCGGACAGCAGCAGCACTTCGATGCCCTTCTTGCGGAAGATCTCGAGGTGCGGACTATTCTTGGCGGCGTTGAAGCTGTCGGCAGTGACGAAGTAGATCTTGTCCTGGCCTTCCTTCATGCGGCCGATGTAATCCGCCAGAGACACGGTTTCCTCGGCGGTGTCGGCATGGGTGGAGGCGAAGCGCAGCAGGCCGGCGATCTTTTCCTTGTTGGCGTGATCCTCGCCGACGCCTTCCTTCAGCACCTTGCCGAACTCCTTCCAGAAGGTGACGTACTTGTCCTCCTGATTCTCGGCGAGGTCTTCGAGCAGGCCCAGCACCTTCTTCGTGCAGCCGGCGCGCAGGGTGTCGATGTCCTTGGATTCCTGGAGGATCTCGCGGGACACGTTGAGCGGCAGGTCGTTGGAATCCACCACCCCGCGCACGAAGCGCAGGTAGAGCGGCATCAGCTTCTCGGCGTCGTCCATGATGAACACACGACGCACGTAGAGCTTCACGCCGTGGCGGGCCTGGCGGTCCCACATGTCGAAGGGCGCGTGACCTGGCACGTAGAGCAGCTGGGTGTACTCGTGCCGGCCTTCGACCTTAGAGTGGGTCCAGGCCAGCGGCTCTTCGTAGTCGTGGCCGACGTGCTTGTAGAACTCGGTGTATTCCTCGTCGGTGATGTCCGACTTCGACCGCGCCCACAGGGCGTTGGCCTTGTTGACGGTCTCGTCCTCGTCGGTGACAACCTGCGCCTTCTTCTCCTCGTCCCACTGCTCCTTCTTCATCACGATGGGCTGGAGGATGTGGTCGGAGTACTTCTGGATGATCGACTTGAGCTTCCACGACGACAGCAGGTCGTCCTGGTCTTCACGCAGATGCAGGGTGATCTCGGTGCCGCGGGCAGCCTTCTCGATCGGCTCGACGGTGTATTCGCCGGCGGTGTCGCCGGTCATCGAGCATTCCCACTGCACGCCGTCGGCGGCAGCCAGGCCGGCGCGGCGGGTGCGCACCGTCACCTTGTCGGCGACGATGAAGGCGGAGTAGAAGCCCACGCCGAACTGGCCGATCAGGTGGGCGTCCTTCTTCTGGTCGCCGGTGAGCTTGCCGAAGAATTCCTTGGTGCCGGACTTGGCGATGGTGCCCAGGTTGGTGACCACCTCGTCGCGGCTCATGCCGATGCCGTTGTCGGCGATCGTCAGGGTACGGGCGGCCTTGTCGTAGGCCACGCGGATCTTCAGCTCGGCGTCGTCCTCGAACAGCCCGCCGTTCTCAAGGGCTTCGAAACGCAGCTTGTCACAGGCGTCGGAGGCATTCGAAACCAGTTCCCGCAGGAAGATCTCGCGGTTCGAATACAGCGAATGGATCATGAGGTGCAGCAGTTGCTTGACCTCAGCCTGGAAGTTCAAGGTTTGCGCGGACGTTTGCTCGACAGTCATAAAGCTTGCTCCATAAGGACCGTTAACGCTCCCCATATGGGTGCTGCCTTTCCGCTTTCAAGCCCCCCATCCCGTTGATGGAACGAGCCCGCCAGCCATCTTCCCTGCCGTCCTTTCTGCCGCTGCCGGCCGCCCAGGGCGTCCGTGGTGTGGCACGCCCGATGCGCCGGCTGCGCGCAGGCATCTGGATGGCCTTCGGGCTGCTGGCTGCGCTGATCGTCGTCGCGGCCTTGTCGCTGATCCAGTACGACCGCCGCACCGCCCTGCAGCAGTCGGAATCAGAACTCCAGAGCCTGACCCGCGTCTTCGAGGAGCACGTAGCCCGCAGCTTTGGCGAGGCCGAGAGCGCCGTCACCGAGATCGCCGGGCTCGTCGCCATCCGCAGCGGGGCCGACAGCTTCGCCGAGCGCGAACTCCAGAACCTCCTGCGCGAACGCGCGGCCAATCTGCCGGAAGTCGAGAACCTGTTCGTCGAACGGGAAGACGGCAGCCTCGCCGCCCAGTCCCACGACGGGCGGACCGCCAGCGAGACCGCCACCGCGTCGCCCGAACGGCGCAACCTGCCCCTGCGCATCGACGAAGGCATCACCATCGGCAGCCCGACCCGCAGCGCCAACACCGGCAAATGGATCACACCGGTCACCCGCCAGGTCTTCGACGCCAGCGGCAAATACGTGGGCACCGTGGGCGCCGCGATCAGCCATGCCTACTTCGAAGGCATCTACCGGGACATCCGCTTCGCCGAGGGCGACACCATCCTGATCCTCCACGCGATCCGCGCGATCACCCTGATCCGCCACCCCCAGGTGGATGCGCTGGTCGGCCGCAGCGTCACGGACTCACCCGCTATCGGGCCCGAGCCGGCATCCCGCAGCATGGTGGTGACCAGCCCCCTGCAGGGCGAGACCGAGGAACGCATCACCGCCTACCGCCGCCTGGCCGACCGTCCGCTGGTGGTGGGCACCAGCCGCCCGATCGCCGATGCGCTGGCCGACTTCCATGAACACCGCCGGCGCATCCTCGCCGCTGCCGGGCTGATGCTCACGCTGCTCGGCGCCCTCGCCCTGCTGCTCCACCGGGACACCCGCCGGCGCGACGAGGAAGGCCTGGCCCTGGCCGAGCTCAACGCCACCCTGGAAGACCGCGTGCGCCTTCGCACCGAGGAGCTCGAACAGACCAACCGCGAACTCCTCAACTTCAGCTATTCCATCTCCCACGACCTGCGCGCGCCGCTACGGGCCATCAACGGCTTCGCCCACGCACTGGAAGAAGACTACGGCGATCGCCTCGACGACGCCGGCCGCAACTACGTGAGCCGGCTGCGCAAGGCCAGCCTGCGGATGGGCGACCTCATCGACGAGCTGCTCAAGCTAGCCAGCGTCTCGAACCGCCCGCTGCACATCGAATCCACCGACATCTCGGCCATCGCCCGGGAGATCCTCGACGACCTCGCCGAGCACGATCCGGCGCGGCTGGTCCACATCCACGTGGATACGGGCCTCGTCGCCGACGCCGACGCGATCCTGATCCGCAAGGCCCTCGAGAACCTGCTGGGCAACGCCTGGAAGTTCTCCCGCGACAGCAGCCCGGCGTTCATCCAGGTGGGCGGCCGCCTGCATGGCGAGGAGCACCTGTTCTACGTCACCGACAACGGCGTGGGTTTCGACATGGAGCACGCGACGCACCTCTTCCAGCCCTTCCAGCAACTTCACCGGAACAAGGGCTTCGAGGGTTCGGGGATTGGCCTCGCCAGCGTGCGACGGATCATCGAGCGCCACGGCGGGCAGATCTGGGCGGAATCGGCACCGGGCACCGGCACCACGATGTTCTTCACCCTGCCGCGCACGCCGGCGATGGTCCGCCGGCCGCGGGAAAGAATGCGGAGCTGACGCGCCCCGCGGCGTTCAGACGTAACGGATTTCCAGCACTTCGATCTCGCGCAGCCCGGCCGGGCTGGCAAAACGCACCACGTCGCCCTCCCGTGCCTTGAGCAGCGCCCGGGACAAGGGCGCGATCCAGCTGATACGCCCTTCGGACGCATTCGCCTCATCCACGCCGACGATCTGGTAAGTCTGCTCGGCGTCGCCATCCACATCGCAGACGGTCACCGTCGCGCCGAAGAACACCTGCTCGGTGTTCTCCTGCTCGGACGGCGTCACCACCGTCGAATTCTCGAGCCGCTTGATGAGAAAGCGGATGCGCCGGTCGATCTCCCGCAGGCGCTTCTTGCCGTAGATGTAATCGCCGTTCTCCGAGCGGTCGCCATTACCCGCCGCCCAGCGGACGGTTTCGACCAGTTTGGGGCGCTCGTCGCGGACGAGTTGATCCAGCTCCGTACGCAGGATCTCGTAACCACGACGGGTCATGTAATTGGTGGTGCCCGGCGGCAGGCTCGGCGCCCCCGGCGGCGCATCATCGTCGTCCTGGTCGTTTTCCTTGACGAAAGCCTTGTTCACCCTGAAACGCTCCGCTCAGCCAAAATGGGACGGCTATGTTAGGAGCCGTCCGGGCCACTGGCAAGACAAGCTTTCAGTGATAGACGGCCGGCTGGTTGAACAGGCTGCCATAGTCGGCAATCAGGCTCTCGAAGTCGTCCATCTCGGTGGCGGATTCGGCGACGTCGCGCAGCTCGCGCTTGAAACGCACGGCCGCCTCGTCGCGAAACAGCGTTCCCACGCCGCGGCGCTTGTCGATCACCTCGACCGCGTCGAAGCCCGGATAGTCCACCACGTACAGCACTGGATTGTTGAGTACCACGTTCATGACAGGTCTCCTGGATAGCGGATTGGCCTTGTGGGCATCAGTGCTTCAGTAGATGGGAACGTTCCTCCCCGCTTCAAGTTCCCCGACACCGTTGTATTTCGCTTCGCCCGGGCCTAAGATTCAACGCATCCTGTCCGTTTTCGGGCTATCCATTCATCACAGGCATGAACGACAGCAACGACCCGAACGCCGACGTCTCCAGCCTGACCGCAAGGCTGGCGGTCCTCACCACCGAACACCGGGATCTGAACGCGATCATCGACCAGATCGCGATGGCCCCGCCACCCGGTGACGACCTCCTGCTCCGCCGCCTCAAGAAACGCAAGCTGCTGCTGAAGGATCGCATCGCGATCATCCAGCACCTGCTCGATCCCGACGTACCCGCCTGAACCTACCGCCCACGCACTCCATGCCGATCCACCGAAACGCCGGGGCCGACACGCTCGCCCTGCACGCCGGCCAGACCCCGGACGCCACCCACCGCTCCCGGGCCACCCCGATCCACTTCACCACCAGCTACGTCTTCGAGAGCAGCGACCACGCCGCCGCCCTGTTCAACCAGGAACGCGCCGGCCACGTCTATTCGCGCATCTCCAACCCCACCAACGCCGTGCTCGAAGAGCGCATCGCGGCGCTGGATGGCGGCGTCGGCGCCATTGCCTGCGCCAGTGGCCAGGCCGCGCTGATGCTCGCCATCACCACGCTGATGGGCAGCGGCGGCCACATCGTCGCGTCCCGCTCGCTGTACGGTGGCTCCCACAACCTGCTGGCCTACACCCTGCCCCGCTTCGGGATCACCACCACCTTCGTCTCCCCCCGCGACATGCAGGCCTGGCGCGATGCGATCCGTCCAGACACCCGCCTGCTGTTCGGCGAAGCCATCGGCAACCCGGGCCTCGAAGTCCTCGACATCCCCACCGTCGCCGACATCGCCCATACCGCCGGCCTGCCGCTGCTGGTGGACGCCACCCTCGTCACCCCGGCGCTGCAGTGCCCCATCGACCTGGGCGCCGATCTGGTGATGCACTCCGCCACCAAGTTCCTCGGCGGCCACGGCGTGGCCATCGGCGGGCTGCTGGTGGATGGCGGCGGCTTCGACTGGGAAGCCACCGGCGGTCGCTTCCCCACCCTCACCGAACCCTACGATGGCTTCCACGGCATGGATTTCGCCGAGGAATCGCCCATCGCCGCCTTCCTGCTGCGCGCCCGCCGCGAAGGCCTGCGGGATTTTGGCGCCTGCCTGTCGCCCATGAACGCCTTCCAGATTCTCCAGGGCATCGAAACCCTCGGCCTGCGCATGGAGCGCCATGTGGCCAACGCCCGGGCGCTGGTGGCCCATCTGGCGGCTCACCCGATGGTCGAATCCGTGTCGTGGCCCGAGCTCGACAGCCACCCCGACCACGCCCTCGCCGCGCGCCTGCTGCCCAAGGGCTGCGGGGGCGTGTTCAGCTTCAGCCTGAAGGGCGGCCGCGCCGCCGGCGCCACTTTCATCGAAGCCCTGCGCCTGTTCTCGCACCTGGCCAACGTGGGCGACGCCAAGTCGCTGGCGATCCACCCGGCCAGCACCACCCACTTCCGCATGTCGCCCGACGCGCTACTGGCTGCCGGCATCACCGAAGGGACCATCCGCCTGTCGGTGGGCCTCGAGAACGCCCCGGATCTCATCGAGGATCTCGAACGCGGCCTTACCGCCGTCGCCAAGGCCAGCCAGACAGGAGGTGCCCGATGAAACTCACCCTCGCCGAGCGCGACACCTACATCTACACCGGCGGCCGCGCCTTCGACGCCGCCCGCCCCACCATCGTCTTCATCCACGGTGCCGGCCACGACCACAGCGTCTGGACGCTCCAGAGCCGCTACTTCGCCACCCACGGCTGGAACCCCGTGGTGCCCGACCTCCCCGGCCATGGCCAGAGCACCGGCCCACAGCTCACGTCTATCGAGGCGATCGCCGACTGGGTGCTCGCCCTGCTTGACGGGCTGGGCGTCGAAAACGCCACCCTCGCCGGCCACAGCATGGGCTCGCTGATCGCCCTGCAGGCCGCCTCCCGAGCGCCGGAGCGCATCCGCAGCCTCGTGCTGGTCGGCTCGGTGGCGCCGATGCCCGTCGCCCCGCCCCTCCTCGACGCCACCCTATCCGCCCGCGACAAGGCCCACCGGATGATCAACCAGTGGTCCTACGCGCCCGGCTCGCAGCTTGGCGCCAGCAGCATTCCAGGGCTCAACCTCACGGCCATCAACGAGCGCCTGATGCAGCGCGCAGCCCCCGGCGTGCTGCACACCGACATGTCGGCCTGCAACGCCTACACCGGCGGCTTCGACGCCGCAGCCAGGGTGACCTGCCCGGTGCTCCTCCTCAGCGCTGCCCAGGACCGCATGACGCCGCCCAAGGCCATCGCCCCGCTGGCCAATGCCTTCACCGCAGCCAGAAAGGTCAACAAGGTTGTCCTTTCCGGTGCCGGCCACGCGATGATGGCCGAAGCGCCCGGCGCCGTGCTCGACGCCATCTGGCAGTTTGCCGATTCCAACCGCAGTACCGAGGCCGTTCCATGACCTGAACCAAATCCGCAGGCCATTCATCAAACAACCAAAAACGGAGACAAAAATGGCTCAGCAAACACCCCCGACAGAAGAGCAGGCAGCGTCCCTGCCCTTCCCCACGATCCGCAACATCGGCGTCGGCGCGCCTTTTCGCTGGATCGCCCGCGGCTTCTCCGACCTCAAGGCCTGTGCCATCGCCAGCCTGTTCTACGGCTTCTGTTTCACCGGCATGGGCCTGCTGGTCACCTTTGTCTTCTCCCACGCTTACCAGTACACCTCGGCCGTCACCACCGGCTTCCTGCTCCTCGCGCCCTTCTTTGCGATGGGGCTTTACGAGCTCTCCCGCCGACGCCAGCTCGGCGAGCCCTGCGCCCTCGGCCCGACACTCACCGTCTGGCGGCGCAACCTGGGCAACATCGCCCTCTTTGCCGCCGTGCTCACGGTCATCTTCCTGATCTGGGCGCGCGCCTCGCTGGTGGTCTTCGCCATGTTCTACACGCAAGAACTACCCAGCCTCAGCGGCTTCCTGACCCAGGTAGTGTCCCTCGAGAACCTCGAATTCCTGGTGGTCTATTTTGGTGTCGGCTCGATCTTCGCCCTGCTGGTTTTCGCGGTGAGCGTGGTGTCCATCCCGCTGATGCTCGACCGCAACCAGGACGCGATCACCTCGATGATCGCCAGCATCCGTGCGCTGGCCGAAAACCCGCTGCCGCTGCTGGTCTGGGCCTTCCTGATCGTCAGCCTGACCATCGTCGGCTTCCTGAGCTTCCACCTCGGGCTGGCGGTGCTGATGCCGGTGATCGGCCACGCCACCTGGCACGCCTATCGGGATCTGGTCGAGCCGCTGCCGGATTGAGCTGAACCAGCGCCATCCCGCGCGAGGGCGATCACCGCACCCAGCACGATCGCCCCACCGACGATCTGCAGCGCGCTCACCGCCTCGCCGAGGAACACCGCGGCGAGGATGAAGGTCACCACCGGCTCGAGGGTCGATAGCGTCGCCGCGTCGGCGGCACCCAGGCGCTGGATGCCCGCGAAGAAGGTCGCCATCGCCACTGCAGTGGAAACCAGCGCAATCGCAACACAGGCTATCCACGCCGCCGGAGCAACCGGGAAACGCGGGCCGGTCGCCAGCACCAACCCGCCAAACACCAGCGCCGCAGCCAACATCACCACGGTGGATGACGCCAGCGCATCCTCGGCCGCCAGCACCCGGCTTCCGGCCACGATGTAGATCGAGTAGATCACCGCCGTCGCCACACCCAGCGCCACGCCGATCCCGCTACCGCCAAGCCCTTCGCCCAAGGTGAGCGCCGTGCCCACGAGGGCGGCGGCCATCGCCAGGCTCCGTCGGCGGGTCAGCCGTTCGCCCAGAAAAGCCACGCCGATCAAGGCCACCAGAAACGGGTACAGGTACAACAGCAGCGCCACCAGTCCGGCCGACGCAAAGCGCAAGGCGCTGAAAAAGCACATCGACTGCGCCACATAGCCAACCCCGCCCATCAGCGCCAGCACCGTGGCGTTCCGCCGGGACGGCCAGCGCCGACGGGTTGCGAGGGTGAGCGCCGCCATCGCGACACTTGCAATCGCAAATCGCAGGAAGAGCACCGCGGTCACGTCAGCGCCACCGGCGTACGCCACCCGGGCGAAGATCGCCATCGCACCGAACGACGTCGCCGACAAGGCCACCAGCCCCGCTCCAACCCACCGCGCACTTGCCATCTGATCGCTATTCCTGCCCGCAAAGCGGCCGATCGTGCCGCCCGGCCGCGCCCCGGTCAAGCCGGAATGTGCGTTTCGGCGACACTCCGGCGGGCTCCGGCAGCGCTTATTTTCATTCGCCCTTTGCAATCCGCCCCGGGCTGTGGCGAAAATGCACGATGCAACTCCGTCGTACTCACCGAAAGGCCCTCATGAAAATCCGCTCGCTTCGTCCGCTGGCCCTCGCGCTCCCGCTTACCTTGTGCGTCGCTGCCGCCCACGCGGCCGACGCGCCGTCGCTGCCCACCGCCGACATCGCCGTCGAAAGCAGCCGCTCGGCCCCCAACGACCAGTTCCGCGCGCAGGTCTACACCGAAGCCACCGACAGCAACCCGGCCGAACTCGCCCGCAAGATCAACAACACCGTCGCCCAGGCCCTTCAGACCGCCCGCGCCTATCCGGCGGTCAAAGTGCGCACGGCCGGCAACAACACCTACCCGATCTACGCCAAGACCGGCCGCAGCATCGAATCCTGGCGGATGCGCTCCACTCTCGCCCTCGAAAGTAAGGATGCCGGCCAGCTTTCCGAACTCATCGGCAAGCTCCAGCAGACCATGGCCATCGGCGCGCTCTCTGCCGCCCCGTCGCCCGAAACCTGGAAGAAGATCGAGGACGAAGCCATCACCGACGCCCTCGCCGCCTTCGAGGCCCGTGCCAAACTGGTCGCCGCCAGCCTCCACAAGAAGTGGCGGATCAAGCACGTGTCGGTGAACACCAGCGGCTACCAGCCGCGCCCGCCGGTGATGCCGATGGCCCGCGCCGCCATGGCCGTTGCCGACGCCGCGCCGCCCGCCCCCATCGAGGCCGGCGACAGCCCGGTGTCGGTGTCCGTCAATGGCCAGATCGAACTGCTCGAATGATTGCCCTGATCCAGCGCGTTCTTGAAGCCCGCGTCTCGGTTGACGGGCACACGGTCGGCGAGATCGGCCCCGGCCTGCTGGCACTGGTGGCGGTCGAGCGTGGCGACCAGCCCGCCAACGCCACGCGGATGGTCGAACGGCTGCTCGGCTATCGGGTCTTTTCGGATGAAGACGGACGGATGAACCGCTCGCTGGTCGATACCGGCGGCGGCCTGCTGCTGGTGTCCCAGTTCACCCTCGCCGCCGACACCAGCAAGGGCACGCGGGCCAGCTTCACGCCGGCCGCGCCACCCGACGAAGCCGAGAAACTGTTCAACCAGGTCGTCACCCTCGCCCGCAGCCGCCATCCGGTGGTCGAGACGGGCGAGTTTGGCGCCGAAATGTCGATATCGCTCATCAACCATGGCCCGGTCACTTTCCGTCTCACCGCTTGAACGCCGGCTGGCCGCGCTGGCACTGCTGGCGTTTCTGGCCGGCTGCAGCCAGACGCCCCAACGCCCGGCGTCCAGCACATCCGTCCCCCGCGCCACCGCACCGACGCGCGGCTGGTTCGCCCTGCCACGGGACGACCACGCCCAGGAAATGGTGATCTTTGCGCTGGGATTGCTCGACACCGGCTACCGCTTCGGCGGCAAGAACCCGGAAGCTGGCCTGGATTGCAGCGGCATGGTGAGCTACGTGGTCGAACAGGTGAGTGGCAAACGCCTGCCCTACAACGCTGCAGGCATCGCCGAACGCACCCGGCCGATTCCGTCGAACGCCGTCCGCCCTGGCGATCTGGTGTTCTTCAACACCCTCGGCCGCTCGTATTCGCACATGGGGATTTACGTGGGCGACGGCAAGTTCGTGCACGCCCCCAACAGCCGCGGCAAGGTGCGGGTGGATCGCCTCGACAACCGCTATTACGCCGATCGCTTCGAGGGTGCCCGCACCCTGCTGCCGGAGGGTTGATCCGGCAGCGTTGGCCTCTGCTTACGCGTCTTCCTTCAGCCAGCGGGCGGCGTCCAGCGCGTAATAGGTGAGAATGCCGTCGGCGCCGGCACGCTTGAAGGCCACCAGGGCTTCCAGCGCACAGGCCTTCTCGTTGAGCCAGCCATTGGCCGCCGCGGCCTTCAGCATCGCGTACTCGCCGCTCACCTGATAGACGTAGGTGGGCACCTGCAGCTCGGATTTCACCCGACGGACGATGTCGAGATAAGGCATGCCGGGCTTCACCATGAACATGTCGGCGCCTTCCGAGATGTCGAGGGCGACTTCGCGCAGGGCTTCGTCGGAATTGGCCGGGTCCATCTGGTAGGTGTATTTGTTGCCCTTGCCCAGATTGCCGGCCGAACCCACCGCGTCACGGAACGGGCCGTAGAAGCTCGACGCGTACTTGGCCGAATACGCCAAGATACGGGTGTAGATCTGACGGGCGGCGTCGAGCTCGGTGCGGATGCGGGCCACGCGGCCGTCCATCATGTCGGAAGGCGCCACCACGTCGGCACCGGCCTGGGCGTGACACAGCGCCTGTCTGGCGAGCACTTCCAGCGTCTCGTCGTTGAGCACGTAGCCGGTGTCGTCGATCAGGCCGTCCTGGCCGTGGCTGGTGTAAGGGTCGAGCGCCACGTCGGTGATGATGCCCAGATCGGGGAAACGTGCCTTCAGGGCCTGCACCACACGGGGCACCAGGCCGTCCGGGTTGTAGGCCTCTTCGGCGCCGAGGGATTTCTTGGCGTCTTCGACCACCGGAAACAGCGCCAGCGCCGGCACGCCGAGCGCCACGGCCTCTTCGGCGACGCGCAGCAGGTTGTCGAGGGAAACACGGCTCACGCCCGGCATGGAGGCCACGGGCTGGTTGATCTGCTCGCCCTCGAGAACGAAGACGGGGTAGATCAGGTCGTCGGCAGACAGCCGATGCTCGCGCATCAGGCGGCGAGAGAAATCATCGCGGCGCATACGGCGCATGCGGGTGGACGGGAAGGCGGAATGAACAGGCTTCATGGGCGATCTCGGGGTGCTTACATCTGGAAACGAATTGAACCCGGAACTTTCGTCCGGGTTGCCAAGACTAACACGCAGATGGTGACGAACCGTCTCCCGCTATACCTCCCTGAGCGGGTGCCTTGAGCAAGCAAGGCATTTTTGGCCCCCGGCAACCCCTCGCCGGGGGTTTTTTATTTCATCAGCGCCGCACGACCCGCCGCACCACCGCACCTACCTCCGCACCCACCGGGTGACGGGTGACCACCACCCCGATCACCCAGCCGATGGACGAAGCGATGATGCAGCCCACTACGCCGAAGAACGGCGCCGCGTGGGGAAAGGCCAGCTTGAAGGCGAGGCACGACGTGGCCGCGCACAATGCCACCAGCAGTGACGGCCCCAGGGCCTCGCCGACGCGGCTGAGATCGAAACCCAGCAGACGGCGCAGCACCAGCAGGGTGTAAGCGGTAATCAGCAGATCGCCAACCGCAATGCCCGCGGCTACGTGATCGAGGCTGTACATGCTGCCGATGAGGATCAGCACCACCTTGATCGGCTGCCCGACCAGCTGGAAGCGCAGGGTGTATTTCGACTTGCCGGTGCCGCTCACCACTGCCGCGCCGGTCACCGCGATCGTCAGCGCCGCAGAGCCCACACAGAGGATGCGCGCCGGCTCGATGATCCGCGCCCACTTCTCGCTATAGAGCAGCAGCACGATGGAGTCCATCGCCAGCGCCATGCAGGCGAAGAGCGGAAAGGCCAGTGCGCTGAGATAGCAGATGCTCTTGAGGAACTGATCGCCAACGCTTTCGCCGTCCCGGTGGGTGCGGGCGAAGGCCGGCATCAGCACCGGCGTCAGCCCTTCCATGATCGAGCGGAAGGCCAGCCCGACCACGCCCTGCGATCGGGCCAGATAACCCGCGGTTTCGATGCTCATCGCCTTGCCGACGATCATCTCGGGCGCCGACAGGCCGAACTCCCACAGCAGCGACGATCCGCAGAAGCGGCCGCCGGTGCGCAGGATGTGCCGCCATTCGGAGAACTCCATGCGCATCGGGACTTCGCGCTTGGTCATCAGCACGGTCATAAGCACCGTGAGCGTGGTGCTCGCCACCGCGCCCCAGGCGAGGCCGATGAAGCCCACACCCATCGAGCACAGCCCGATCGACACCGCAGCCTGAAGCGTGCCGGATGCCAGGTTGATCCGCACCACCTTGTCGAAATTGAGGTTGCGCTTGAGGATCGCCATCGACACCGACCCGAAGGGCAGCAGGAAGAAGTTGATCGACAGCACATGCATCACCAGCCCGATGCCGTCTTCCCGGTAGAACGCCGCCACCGGGCCGCTCGCCACCCAGGTGAGCAGGCCGAGGGTCCAGCTCATGATCACGGCAATGGTCGCCGCCGTCTGGAGCCGCACCGGGGTGAGATCGCGCTCCTGGATGAGGTAGCTGGTGATACCCAGATCGCGCAGGGCGTGGGACATGGCGAGGATCAGGCTTCCGATGGAAAAGATGCCGATCTCTTCGGGGGAGAGCAGTCGCGCCAGGACAACCGACGAGACGAACTGGATGACAAACACGATGGCTTTCTCTCCGACGGAGAGAAAGACCGCTTTCTTTACATTAGCCATGGGTTACGGACGCGAGCCTCGCCCCTGAGAATCCGACTGAAGCATCAATGATTTCAACACAAGTGAATGGATGGACAGCGCGCGCCATCTTGGGGCTGTGCATTTGATCGAGTCGGTGGGGTTAAGCTTCGAGCGCGAAGCATCACACAAATCGTTGGTGCGCCACGATGAAGCTGTGCACGGGTGTGCAAACAATTGTTCTTTTCTCACTGCATTCCGTCTGGTTTCACGCGGCCGGCCCCTTGAGCCCATAGCCCCCGACATCGCGGTTCGCAGCATCCATCATCAGCGCATCGGCGTAGAACTTTGTTGCCCAGTTGGGCAGCTGCCAGGGGTGATACCCACCGTTGATGGGATGGGCGCCCTTGATGGCGCCGATCATCTCGCGCTCGTCACCGGCGAGGCGCTGGGTGCGCTTCACGAACCCGAGGATGCGCGTGGTGGCATCGCGGTAGCGCGCATCACCGGTGATCTGGAACAGACGCCCCCAGTTGATGCCCAGCTGGCAGTCGCCGGTGAGACACGACCACTTCACCGTCGGGCGCCAGTCCTGGTCGAAGCGTCCCGGCATGAAGCCGTCGGCCGGCAGGGCCGCGATCATCGCATCGCCGATCTGGCGGGCGGCCTGGATGAAATCCTCACGCCCGGCATAATCGCCGATCTCGAGCAAGCCGCGCATGGCGTAGGCGATGGTGTGGGTGAAGGGCTGGGTGTTGTCCTGCAGGCAGTTGGTGTCGAGCCAGCCGTTGGACCGCGCCTGGGTCAGCGCCCATTCGCAGTTGCGCACCGCGGCGTCGAGAAAGCGCTGCTCGCCGGTGATCTCGTGGGTGCGGGCGAGGCTCCAGGCCGAGCGGGTGTTGTAGGTATTGACCGATTTGCCGGTCATGGGCGAGCCGAACTGCCGCCAGCAGCCGTCGTCGTCCATGATGTCGCACAGCCACGCGGACGCACGCACCGCGGCATCCCGATAGGCTTCGTTGCGCTCTTCCTCGAAGGCGCGCACCCAGCCGAAGATCACCTGCCCGGTGTTGAACACCGTGGGCTGGTCCGAATCGCCCAGAGCGCCGGCCAGCACGCCGCCGCCGGGCAGCTGGATGTCGATCTCCCAGTCGGCCATGCGGCGCGCCCGGACGCGGCAGTCGTCGTCGCCGGCCAGCGCCGCGTAGCGGTACAGGGTGGGAATGATGTAGCCGGTGGTCTCGGGGTAGGACGGGGCCCAGCGGCGCGAGCGAACCAGGAAGGTCTGGGCGACGCCGCCGTTGCCGGTCACGTCCTGGGCCAGCTTGAGCCAGGCGATGGCGGCGTCCAGGTGGACACGATTATCGACGGGCGTCGTCATGCCGATGCCGAGGGTGTCGCGCAGCACGAGTCCCTTCTGGCGGAGAGTTTCACTGAGGCTCATCGTTGGTTTCCGGGCTTCATGCGGTCACGGGCGGCTCAGGGCCGTGCGCCTGCCGTTTCGGGGAAGTCGAAGAAATGGGCGCCGCCCGCCACGAAGCGGGCCGATTCGCGGCTGTGGTCAGCCGCACGGATCCAGGTAAGGCGCGTGTTGCCGAGCTTGCCGTGGTGGAGCACCCCGACCTTGTCGAGATGGGCCACCAGCCGGGGCTCGCGGCGCAGCTTGTTGGCCTGGGCGGCGAGCACCCGCACCGCGCAGGTGTGCCGTTCGCCAGCCCGGTCAATCACCACGCCGGTGTGCAGATCCGGCTCGTAGAGCGGGAAAGGCAGCGTCGCGGCAAGCTGGTCCTCGACGAAATGGGTGTAGGTGAAGGTGGAGAACGGCGCGTCGAAACCGAGGATCAACGCGTTGCGTTCGAGCAGCCGGGCAAAGGGCGATTCGCCGCCGAAGGGTTTTTCGGCGGCCTCGTGGCCAGCCACGAAGGCATCCGCGTCGCGGCCCCAGGCCAGGAGCGGATGGGTCACGCTCAGGCTGCGCACCACGCCCGCGCTGCGCCGGAAGACCTCCGACACGATGCCCATCATCGACGGGCTGCGGGCCACGTTCATGGGCTTGCCCGTGGCGAGCCACTGGGCCGAGCTCATGTTGTGATACGGCATCGACATCATCACCAGCAGCCCTTCAGGCCCCACGGCTTCCTTGAAGGTGCGCACCACATCCGCCGGCTTGCCCTTGAAACCGTTGAGCGGCAGCCAGGACGAATGGACAACCAGCGTCGAGCCCGGCCTCACGCCGATCTCCCGCAGACGGGCAGCGAGTTCTTTCGGGCCATAAGCCCAGATGGTCTTCGCCGCGGTTTCCTTGACCCACTGTTTGAGCGCGCCGAGGCTCATCGCCCTGCCCTCCCCGGCTGCCCGGCGACCACTTCGTCCAGCACCCGGGCGAAGCGCTCCGTGATGGCCTTGCGGTCGAACTGGGCTAGATAGGCGTCGTCGGCCTCGACGATTTCGGGCACCGGCCGGGCGAGCCACTCGCGCAACATCGCCTCGCAAGCGTCCACCGATTCGGCCGGCACCGTCTTGCCGAGGCCGGCCTTGTCGATGATCTGCTGGGTCGCGCCCGGGTCGCACAGGGCGAAGATCGGGCGCCGCACCGAGACGTACTCGAAGAGCTTGCCCGGGATCACCCCGTCGGAGGTCTCGCCGGTATCGACGATCAGCAGCAGGTAGTCGCAATTGACCTGAGCGTCCATCGCTTCGCCATAGCTCACGTCGCCCACGAAATCATAGAGATGGCCGATGCCGTACTCGGCGATGATCTGGTCGTAACGACGCTGGATCTCCGGCTCGACGCCGCCGATGATGCGCACGCGCGCCCGCCCGGCCAGCGCCGGATCGGAACGGTGAATGCGCCCGAGGGCTTCGGCGAAGGCGTAGCCCTTGCGGTTCTTGAACAGCCGGCCGGTGTAGATAAACTCGATGGTGTCACCGTTGAACGGCCGGGTACGCTGACGACTGCCGTAGAGCTCGGTGTCGTAGCCGTTGGTGAGCGTCTCCCAGCGGGCCTTGAGCTGCGGATGCAGACGCTGCATGTAAGCCGTCTTGGGCTCGGAGACCGTGACGATCACGTCGGCCCGGCGCAGCAGCCGGCGCTCCATCCGGAACTCCATCTTCTTGCGCCACTCGGGCATCCACTCGCGCAGCACATCGCCGTACCACAGGTCGCGGTAGTCGGCGATCCACGGCAGGCCGGTTTCCTTGCGCAGCTCGTGGCCGACGTGAAGACTGGAGAACGGCGGCAGCGTGGTGTAGATGGCGTCGATCTGGCGTTCGGCGCACAGCGCGCGGCACACCTTGAGGGCATCCTGCGCCCAGGGGCGGAAGTCGTCGGGTAC
The DNA here is from genome assembly GCF_937894855.1 of uncultured Zoogloea sp. Lineage (NCBI taxonomy): Bacteria > Pseudomonadati > Pseudomonadota > Betaproteobacteria > Rhodocyclales > Zoogloeaceae > Zoogloea > uncultured Zoogloea sp. Next base: position 27,816 of record NZ_CALAYQ010000047.1, on the reverse strand, counting down.
GTTCACGAGGGTGCGCAGCACCCAGCGGATCATGCCGTGGGCCTTGTCCATCAGCCCGCCGCCCGACTGCGCCACAGGCGCCCGGGTTGCAGCAGGCGCCGGCTTTGTCGCTGGTGCCGCAGCAACAGGCGCTGGCGCGGCGGGCTTGCGGCCCAGCAGGCGCTTGACCGTATCGGCGATCTCGACCTCGAGATTGCGCAGCGGCAGTCGGATGATCTCGTCGCCATCGACGATCTCGGCCATCAGCGCCTCGTCGTAGTTGCCCTCGCGGCCCGAGGGCTGCAACGTCACCACGATGCAGCGCCAGCCAAAGCGGCGCAGGTGCTCGACGAACTTGACGGTGCGGATCCGGCCGATGGTCTTGAGTGGCGGAAACTCGCCGGCGATGACCAGCAGCGTGCGGGGTTCAGCCATGCTTGCCTCCCTTGTTCTGCAGGCGTTCGCATAGATTCTGGAAGATCTGGACGCTGTGCTCCCAGCTGTGGGCCTGGGCATGGGCCAGGGCGCCAGCTTCGAGGCGGGCCCGGAAGGCGTCGTCACCAAGAACGCGCAGGATCGCGTCGGCGATCTCATCGATCCGCTCGCCATTCACCAGCAGCCCGCTGACGCCATCCTGAACGGCCTCGACTGCCCCACCCGCCCGGCCGCCGACAACGGCGCGGCCGCAGGCGTTGGCTTCGAGAAAGGTCAGCCCGAAGCCTTCGGTGTCGCCGTCCGGCATCGTGCGGTTGGGCATCGCGAACAGCGCCGCGCTGCGATAGGCGGAGAGCAGGTCGGCGTCGCTCAGGGCGCCCGCGAGAGTGATGCTGTGGGCCACGCCGGACTGGTCGACCAGCGCCTGCAGCGAAGCCCGCTGGGGGCCGTCGCCGATGATCAGCAGATGGCAGTCGGGGTGGGCGGCAAAGACCTGGGGCCAGGCGCGGATGGTCTGGTCGAAGCCCTTGCGGGCGATCAGGCGGCCAACGGCCACCACGATCCGCTTGCCCGCGAGCCCGAAGCGCGCGCGGAACGCGGGGTCGTCCGGGCCGGGCGAGAATCGTTTCGTATCAACGCCGTTTTCGATGAGGCACACGCGATCCGGGGCAATCCCCATCTCGTCCACCAGCACCCGCTGGGTGAAGCGGCTCACCGCGACCACCGCATCGGCAGCCCGCAGGTGGGTTGCCCGACTGGCACCGAAGGAGCCAGCGTCGAAGCGGGTGGTGATCTCTTCGCCATGCACGTAGATCACCATGCGCTTGCCGAAGACCCGCTGGAAAAACTCACCGAGCCAGGCGGTGGAAGCCAGTTCACCGATGCAGATGACCTCGATGCCATGCCGGCGGATGAGCTTCCAGACCGTCCAGATGACCCGGAGCCGCAGCGGAACGTCGATGGTGAGGAAACGCCAGGCAGCGATCAGCTTGTGAGCCGGCCGGCTGATCCGCGGCCGGAGCAGATCCAGCCGGTACACGGGAAAGCCGCAGTTCTGGTCATGGGCGCGCCAGCCCGCGATCTCGGCACCGTCGTTGTAGTCGCGCCGGGTCGCCAGGGCGACCATCCGCCCCTTCGGGGCGTAACGGCACAGGTTCGAATAGACGGTCGCAGACCCTCCCTGGATCGGCGTGAAGATGCTGGCAACGATGAGGCATGCGCCAACAGACGCGTTTCGGGTCATGCGTCCTTATTTCCGGTCGGCGGTCGCGGTGCGTTCGAGATCGGCCAGGATCCCGGCAACGTGCTCGTTCGCGAAGGCCGCCGTCCTGACGCGGGCAGCTTCGACGCTGTCGGGACTATAGGCCGTGATCGCCACCGCAGCAGCGTCGTCGCCCCGACCACGGAGCCGCGACAGGGCTTCGAGGATCTTGCTGGTGAAATCGCTGGTGGTGGTCATGCCATTCACCCAGTAGAAGTGATAGACGGCCGCATGGACGCCCTTCTTCACGAAGCCTTCGAGCCGCACGTCAGGCACGTTCGGGCTGTCGTTAGGCGGCTGGGTGGAGATCGACCAGCCCCATTTCTTGGTGGGTTCGAGCTGATTCTGGATGTTGATCAGCTCGGTGCCCTGCGTCTGATTACGATAATAGGCGACAAAAACGTCGACCGGCTGGCCCTGATACGTGTAGGTCGCCTGATGGACCACCCGCGCACCCGGGAAATGGGGGCGGATCGCGTCGTCGGCCGACTCGCCCTGGGGCAAGGTCGCCAGGGATTCGAGCCGCAACGACGGCGTGTCGGACGAATCCGGCGCCTGGAGGACCTGAACGACCATGTGCCAGCCGAAGGGAATCGCCGCGGCAAGCAGGGTCGCGCCCATCAGGACCGGCATTGGCGCCTGGATGCCCTGGCTCGACGGGGCGTGCTCGGGCACCGGATCGCGCCAACGGGCCCCGATGGCGAAGCTCGCAAAGATCGAGACGCCGAAGATCACCCAGCCCAAGGCAATGTGGCTCAGGCCGAGGCCCCACTCGTTGGCGGTCTTGTGGGCCACCATCACGATCACATAGGCGCGGATCCAGTTGGCGATCAGCGGCATCACGATGGCCCACAGCATGAACAGGATGCGTTTGCGCCACTGGGTGTAGGTGAGATACGCGAAAACCGCGCCGATGAACACCGAGGTGAGCAGGTAGCGGATGCCGCCACAGGCTTCCACCACCGACCACTGGCCGCTCGGAATGACGAAGTTGCGGCCTTCCTGATAGACCGGCACACCGCTGTGACGCAGGGCCACGACGGTGGCGTCGGCCGTCCAGTTCATCAGCACGGGCAGGATCTCCTGGCCGAAGGGCACCGCAAACAGCAGGAAGAACAGCGGGCCGAACACGCGACGGAAGATCTCGTCGCCCGTTACCGCCCAGACTGCGCTGATCATCATCAGCACGATGGCGAACTGCACCACCGCCGCCACCGACACCAGCTCGCCCAGCATGGCGAGGAAGCCGGTCAGGACGAGCGCCGCAAAGCCTTTCCAGGACGGGCGGCAGAATTCCCCGCGCAGCACCGGCAGCTTGCTCCACAGCAGGTAGGCCACCACCACCAGCACCACGTAGCCGTGCTCGTGGCTGGGCAACGTATCCCAGGCGTCGAGCACCATCCGCACCTGGGTGCGGAAGCTGAAGAGGATCGCGCCCCAGGCGATGAGCACGACGACCAGCCCAAGGAGGCCGCTACCCCGCCGGGTGCCGGAAAGCACCTTGCTGTCGATCAGCTGATCAGCCATGGCAGTCGATTTATGGTCAAGAGAAGTCATCAATGTGTCTCGTCAGCTGGAAGTTGCCTGCAGGCGGCCGACTCCGGCCTGCGCCGGGGACTGTCCGGCGGGCGTCGCGCCTGCAGTGGCCGACTCCTCGGCCAGTCGTTTCTTGATCCACTTTTCGGTCATCACGACCATCGCCATGAAATAGAACGGCATGTCCCAATAGGCCAGGCTCAGGAAGGCGCCACCCACCGCAAAACCGATCAGGCTCACCTTGACCATCGAACCGAGCTGGCCGGCCCATTCGAAATCCGGGCGATCCACCGCATACTTCATCAGGCGTCCGGCAGTCCGGTAGGTCAGCCCCCAGAACAGCAGGTAGAGGATCAGCCCGATGTAACCGTGCTGGCCCAGCACCTGGAAATAGATACTGTGCGCCACCAGGATGAAGTTCGAGTTGGGCGCGTACATCTGGTAGATGATCGGCGTGTTGGTGAGGAAGCCCGCGCCCAGCACGCGGCTGTTGGCAATGTTGATCGCCATCATCCAGGCGTTGAGACGCCCCAGCGCGGATTCATCCTGGTCGTAGGTCTTGATGGTCTCCATCCGCGAGGTCCACTCTTCAGGCATGAAGTAGACCATCGCCGGAGAGAGGATCAGGAGCACGAGGCCGATCGAGAGCTTCGACTTGCTGCGCCACCAGAACACCGAGAACATCGCCGCGATCGACAGCAGCGCGCCCCGGGAGTGGCTGCCGATGGCCGCCACCGCGCACAGGAACATGGTGACGTAAATGCCGCGCCGGACCCAGGTCTTGCCGATGGGCCGCAGCACCGGCAGCGTCACGACTTTTTCCACCTGCAGGGACAGGAAATACAGCAGCGGAATGGTGATCACGAGGGCGACGGCGAGCTCATTGTTGCCCTCGACCACGCTCTGCGGCGGCCCCCACACCCGGAAGGAACCACCGGTCATCAGGGTGAACAGGCCGCCCTTCGCCCCGAAGTAGGCGATCGACATCGCGGTAACGCCCACGAAGCCGGTAATCTGCTCCCGCGTCTGCATGGTCGAGGCCACCACCAGCACCATCATCAGCACCTTGATGACGTCGAGGTAGATCGAGAGGCTCTCGGGCTGGTGGATCGCGGTGAGCGTGGTGATGCCCATCCACGCCACGAAGATCGCCAGCACGGTCACGGGGGGCGCCGTCGGGGCGCTCACATGCTTGGGATGGGCGGCCATCGCGATGACGATCAGCACGGCCGAGATCATCGCCAGCGGCATGGTGTAGGCAAAACCCCAGCCCAGCCGGTGGGGGTTCATCAGGCCGATCCACACCCACAGCAGCGCGCCGTTGTACGGCGACTTCAGTGCCCTCAGGGCGCCGTACGAAAAGAGTAATAAGACCAGTATGTCACGCACTGCGTTTGCCCCAATCGGTCAGCAAGACCGTCAACCACCCAAACCCTGTCAGGCCGCGACGCGGCTGATCACGTAGCGGAATTTGCCGGACTTCTCGGCCGGAATCTCGTCCACCAGCTTGACGTCGATGGCGACCGACTCTCCCAGGCGACGCTTCAGGCCGCTCTCGATGCGCCCCACGTCGCCGGGTTCGAAAGCCGCGCCGGGAATCACGAAGACCGTCGTCAGGGCCTTGGTTTCCTGGACGATCTTGAACGATGCCACCCCGGGAATATCCCGGAGCACATAGATCAGCGACAGACCATGCATCACGGTTCCGTCGGCGGCGATCACGAAATCGGTGCTGCGCCCCTGGATCTCGCTCAGAATGGGCAGTCCCCGACCACATGGACACGCATGATCGCTCAGGACACCGACATCGCCCGTGCGGTAGCGCACGAATGGGTAATCTCTTGTTGCGAGGTGTGTCACGACGATCTCGCCGGACTGCCCCGGGGGCAGCACATTGCCATCGCTGTCGATGATCTCGACGACGATGTCCTCGGCGGTGATGTGCATCGAGCCCGACGGGCAGGCGTGGGCGATGAAGCCCGCGTCACGGCCGCCGTAGCCGTTGGCGACCGGCGCCTTGAACAGCCGGCTGATGACCTCGCGCTGGTGGTCGTAGAGTCGCTCCGACGTGACGAACACCACCTTGATACCCAGGTCGTCGAGGCGGATGCCCTTCTTCTCGGCGTGGGCGGCGATGTGGCTGATGGCCGACGGATAGCCGAAGAGCATCTTCGGGCGCATCTCGCGGATGCGGGCGATGAAACCCTCGACCTTGGCGTCGGACATCTCGAAGGCCGGCAGCAACTCGGTGCGCATCAGCTTGTCGCGGATCAGGCGCACGCGGTCCTGGGTGCCCAGTTCGATGGGTGAACCCCAGATGACGATCTCCGGATCGCCGATGTCCACGTCCCACCAGCGGGTGGCGCGCCACTTGGCGGCCACATCGTGGGTGACGCGCTCGGTGCCGATGAAGAAGATCAGCGGCTCGCCGCTCGACCCGCCGGTATTGAAACGCGCCAGGCCCTTGGCGTCGTCGGCGCGAAGGCCGTCGCTGTTCTGCTTGATCACCGCCTTGGTGAGGAAGGGCAGCTTCTGCAGGTCGGCCGGGCCGGTCACCGTCTTCGGATCGAAACCGGTGCGGGCGAAGAGTTCGCGGTAGTACGGCGTGTGGGCGCCGATGTCGGCCAGAAAAGCCTTCAGGCGCTGGGCCTGCTTTTCGAGGATGCGCTCCCGGGGCCACCACTGGACGTCTTCCATTTCCTGGCGGATCGCCACGGTGTCGTGGTGCTTCAGGCGTTCCTGAACGGGAAAGAGGACGTTGGCGACGAAGCGGGTGTACAGGTCAGACATGTGGGCTCCTACGTCCGGCGGGCCGCGCCCGAGGCACGGCAGGCGTCGGTGTACGCGGCAAGCAGTTCATTCTTGACGGCCGACCAGGCGTAGCGCCGGACGTCGTCCTGGCCCGCGGCGCGGATTCGCGCCGCCAGGGCCGCATCGTTGAGGAAGCGCAGCGCGGCATCGGCCATCGCCTGCGGGTCGTCGGCAGGCACCAGCAGCGCGGTGACTTCGTGCTCGACGATGAACGGAATCCCGCCCACGTTGGTGGTGACCACCGGCACACCACTCGCCAGCGCTTCGAGCACCGAGTTGGGCATGTTGTCCACCCGGCTCGGGTTGAAGGTCAGATCGGAATCCCGGTACAGCGCGGCCATCTGGTCGCGGTCGAGCCGGCCGGTAAAAACGACCTTGTCGGCAATCCCGAGGCTGGCGGCCAGGGCCTGCAGCTCGGCGGCCTGGGGGCCGGTGCCGGCCACCGACAGGCGGGCGTCGGGGCGCGCCTCAGCCACCCGCGCGAAGGCCTTCAGCGCGGTGTCGATGCCGTAGATGGGCTCGAGGTTGCGGGCCACCACGATGTGGGCGGCCGGCTTGCGGGTCGCGTCCGCCGGGCGAAAACGCGCCAGGTCGATGATGTTGGAGACGATCCGCCCCTCCATCCCGAAGCGGTCGAAGACCTCTTTCAGGAAGCCGGACGGCAGCACCAGCATCGCCGCACGCCGCATGCTCGCGCGCACGGAGTCGGCAGAACGATTGAGGAAAGGTTCGGCCTCGCCACCCCGGTAATTGACCACCACCGGCTTGCCCCGCAGGCTGCCGATCCAGATCGCCGGCGCGGCAAACAGATGCCACGACCAGCCGGAGTTGGCCATCACGTGGAGCAGATCGGCCTTTCCGGCGGCGCGCCACAGGTGCAGCAGATACGGAACCAGCCGGAACAGCGCGCGGACGCCCTTGAGCTTTTCGGCCCAGGCCGGGCGGTACGGAGCATTCACCTGCACCACCTCGACTTCAGCGCCCTCCCCGCGCAGCAGCTCGCCGAGCTGCCGGGTCTGATTGGCCATGCCACCGGCAGGCGGCGGCAGCGGACCGACCAGCGCAATCTTCAGATCAGCGAATTTCATGCCGCCGATCTCGGCGCGAGCCGACCGTACACCGCCTTGTAGTTGGCGACGCTGTTCTTCCAGTTGCGCACGTCTTCGACGAAGTGACGCCCGGCGGTACGCATGGCGGGCCAGCGATCACGGTGGGCCAGCATGTCGTTGAGGGTGGCGACCAACGCGGGTACCTGGCCGGCGGCGAACAGGCGACCGGTCTCCCCGTCGCGGATGAGTTCCTTGTGGCCGCCCACGTCCGAGGCCACGAAGATGCGGCCCTGGGCCATCGCCTCCAGCGGCTTGAGCGGCGTGACCAGCTCGGTCAGGCGCATGGAATGGCGCGGATAGGCCAGCAGGTCGATCAGGTCGTAGTAACGGCTGACTTCGGAATGCGGCACGCGGCCAGTAAACACCACCTTGTCGGCGATGCCGAGGCGCTGGGCCTGGGCCTTGAGGTTGGCGTCCTGGGGGCCACCGCCGACCAGCAGCACGCGCAGGTCGGGCTGACCGGCGTGCATCGCGGCAAAGGCGTCGAGGAGCAGATCGAGGCCTTCGTAGGCGTAGAACGAACCGACGAAGCCCAGCACCGTCTTGCCCTGCAGGCCCAGCTTGGCCTTGAGGGTTTCGTCCGCGGCGCCGGAAAGCTGGAAACCTTCCACGTCCACGGCGTTGGGGATGACGGTCACCTTGGTTTCGGGAACGCCCCGGGCGACGATGTCGCGGCGCAGGCCTTCGCAGATGGTGAACACGTGATCGACGCGCTTGATGGCCCAGGTTTCGAGGGCGCGGGTGGCGCGGTAGCGCAGGCTGCCCTCGGAGGTGGTGCCGTGATCCACCGCGGCGTCTTCCCAGAAGGCGCGGATTTCATACACGACCGGAATGCCCAGCCGACGGCCGACGCGGATCGCCGGGATGGCGTTGAGCACCGGCGAGTGGGCGTGGATGACATCAGGCCGCAGTTCGCGGGCGAGCTGTTCGAGGCGGGCTTCGGTGGCGCGGATCAGGCGCCATTCGTTGATCCCGGCCGGGCCGGCGGGCGGCACTTCGGAGCGGTAAAAGCGCAGGCCGTCCACGTCTTCCATGGCGGCGGCGGTCTTGCCCTGCTTGGGCGAGGTGACGTGGAAGGTCTCCCAGCCCAGGGCGCGCTGTTCGCGCAGGATGGCCGCGGTACGGAAGGTGTAGCCGCTGTGCAGCGGGATCGAGTGATCGAGAACGTGGAGGACGCGCATTTACTGACTCATCACGGCCACGGCGGGTTTGGGGGCCGCGGCTTGGCTGTTACGCAGGAAGGCTTCGAACATCATGGTGGTCCACAGGGGCGCGCTGTAGTCGCGGGCGCCAGACTGGTGGGCATCGACCAGATGCTCGAGGTAATCGCGGTTGAAGATGCCGGTTTCGGCAAGCGTGGAACCCAGGATGGCCTCGCGCACGCGCTCCTTGAGCGGGCCACGGAACCAGCGGGCCAGCGGCACCGCAAAGCCCATCTTGGGGCGATACAGGACGTCGCGGGGCAGCATCGGCTCCATGGCCTTCTTGAAGACGAACTTGCCTTCCTGGCCCTTGATCTTGAGGCCAGACGGGAGCGTGGCCAGCCATTCGACCAGCTTGTGGTCCATCAGCGGCTCGCGCACTTCGAGGGAGTGGGCCATGCTGGCGCGGTCGACCTTGGTGTTGATGTCGCCCACGAGGTAGGTCTTGGTGTCGAGGTACTGGATGAGGGCCAGCGGGTCGTCGGTCTGGGCGGCGTTGCCGTGACGGCGGAAGACTTCCAGCGCGTTGTAGCCGGAGAGTTCCGCGCGGAACTTGCTGGAGAACAGGCTGCGCCGCATGTCGTCCCGCAGGATCGAGACGGAGTGGAAATACGCCTGCACCGAATCCCGGGCCAGGGCCTGGAAGGTGGTCTTGGCGCGGAACATCCGCGGCGCCCAGTCGGCCTTGGGATACATCCGGCCGAGCAGCCCGAACACCGGACGGGGGATGCCGGCGGGCATCGAGCCGCGCATCTTTTCTTCCATCAGATGCATGCGGTAGCGGCGGTAGCCGCCCAGGCTCTCGTCGCCGCCGTCGCCCGACAGGGCCACGGTGACGTGCTTGCGGGCGAGTTGGCAGACCCGATAGGTCGGGATCGCCGAGCTGTCGGCGTAGGGCTCGTCGTAGAGCGCGGCCAGGGTGTCGATGAGGTCGAAGTCGTCGGATTTGACGGTCTCGACGTAGTGCCGGGTCTGGTAGCGGTCGGCCACCATCTTGGCGAACTCGGATTCGTTGAAGGCCGGATCGTCGAAGGCGATCGAGCAGGTGTTGACCGGATCGGACGACAGGCCGGCCATGGTCGCCACCACGGCGCTGGAATCGACGCCGCCCGACAGGAAGGCTCCCAGCGGCACGTCGGAGATCATGCGCAAGCGGACGGATTCGCGCAGGCGCTCGGTGAGTTCGGCGGTGGCGTCGGCCAGCGACAGGGGGTTGTCGAGCGTGAAGCGCACGTCCCAGTAGAGCTTGGGCGCGGGGATCGGCTGGCCGCGGCGGATGCACAGGCTCTCGCCAGGCTGGAGCTTCTTCGCGCCCTTGAAGATGGTGCGCGGCTCGGCCACATAGCCGAGGGCAAAATACTCTTCGACGGCGTGGGGATCGATGCGGCGATCGAGGCCCGGGTGCTGCATCAGCACCTTGAGCTCGGAACCGAAGACCAGCGTGCCGTCGTCGAGGATCGCGTAGAAGAACGGCTTCACGCCCAGGCGGTCGCGGGCCATGAAGAAGGTCTGCTTGTTGCGATCCCACAGGGCGAAGGCGAACATCCCGCGGAAGCGCTGAACGCACTCCTCGCCCCAGGATTCCCAGGCGTGGACGATGACTTCGGTGTCGCTGCGGGTGTGGAAGCGGTGGCCGAGGGCTTCGAGCTCGGGCACGAGTTCCTGGAAGTTGTAGATCTCGCCGTTGAACACCACGGCCACGGTGCCGTCTTCGTTGAACAGCGGCTGCTGCCCGGTGGAGAGGTCGATGATCGACAGGCGGCGATGGCCCAGGGCCACGCCGGGTTCAAAGTGAAGATCACCCTCATCCGGCCCACGATGGAACTGGATGTCGTTCATCCGCTTCATCAGGTCGCGATCGAAGTCACGACTGCCGCGGGTATCAAAAAGGCCAGCAATGCCGCACATGGAATCTGTTTTCTTTCAGTGAAGGGCGTTTCTGGATTGGATGGCAGCCGCGGAACCGGGCTGGGCCGCGCAGAGGCGCGTTTCGTAAAGCGAAAGATAGCTGCCAACCATTGCATCAAGACTGAACTGGGCGCACACGCGCGTCCGGCCGGCAGCGCCGAAGGCCGCAGCGCGGGCCGGGTCGGCGAGGAGCGCGGCCATCGCGCCGGCCAGCGCGGCCGGATCGGCGGACGGCACCAGCAGGCCGGTTTCGCCATCGACCACCAGCTCGGCGTTGCCGCCCACCCGGGTGGCGATCACCGGCAGGCCGGAGGCCATCGCCTCGAGCAGGGTGTTGGAGATGCCCTCGGCCAGCGAAGGCAGCACAAAGACGTTCATGCCGCTGTTCATCAGCGGGATGTTGGATTGCTCGCCGGCCATCCAGACGTGCTGTTCGAGCTGCTCGGCCTTGAGCAGCGCGGCGAGTTCGGCCTGCAGCGGGCCGCCGCCGACGATCATCAGCCGGGCGCGACGGGCAGCATCCGGGTTGCCTCGCACGAGCTCGCCAAAGGCGCGGATCAGGTTGGCGTGGTCCTTGACGGCCTGCAGGCGCCCTACTGCCCCGAAGACCACCAGGCCGGGATCGTTGAACGGCGAACCAGGAATCTCGCCACGGGTGGCGACGGGCACGAAGCGGTCGGTATCGACACCGTTGCAGATGCGCCGGACGCGATCGGCCCGCACGCCCACCTTGTCGGTGAGGTAGGACTCGATCCGCTTCGACAGCGCCACATAGCCGGACACAAAGGGCGAATACGCCTTGCGAAGCAGCTGGAACTTGCGGCTGACACCTTCGAGATCGGACGCATCCCAGCCGTGTTCGCCGTGGATGCGCACCGGCACACCAGCTGCCCAGGCCGGCACCACCATCTCTAGGGCCGCCAGGTTGCGGGTATGCACGATGGCCGGGCGATGCTCGCGGAACAGCCGATACAGCGTGGGGTACAGCTTGATCCCGTGGCCCTCGCCTTTTTCGATGGACATGAAGGTCACGTCGCTGCGCTTGATACGTTCGCAGAAGCTCGGCACGCAGCGGGTGAGCGCGACGATCATGTGCCGGAAGCGCTCGGGCGGCATCCGGTTGATGAGGTTAACGATCCCGTTCTCCAGCCCGCCAACGTCGAAGCTGTAGACCACGTGAATCACCAGGGGACGGGGATCGTTCATGAAATCCAAACAGTCATTGCGCACCATGCGCAACGACTGAACAATGAGTGGATGCGCCCAGCAGCTTTTCGAGCGCCGCCAGGTGGGCCGACCAGCTGTAGGAACGCAGAACCGCCTCCCGGGCAGCCTGCCCCATGCTGCGGCGCAATGTTACATCAGCAAGTAGTTCGACAGTACGCGAAACGAATTCGTCAGCGCTGTGGGCAATCTCACAGTCATGCCCCGAACGGGCCTCGAGTCCGGTGGCCGGTGCCGAGGAAATCACGACCGGACGCGCCATGGCCATCGCTTCGAGCACCTTGTTCTGGATGCCACGGGCAATGCGCAGGGGTGCGACGATCACATCAGAATGGGCGAGATACGGGCGTACGTCGGGCACCGTGCCAGTGACGACGACGCCCTCCCCCGCCAGCGCCTGGACAGCAGGCGCGGGGTTCATGCCGACGATCCAGAAGCGGGCGTCAGGCACCTGCGCGCGCACCTTGGGCAGTAGCTCGGTCGCAAACCACACCACCGCATCCACGTTGGGCCAGTAATCCATGGCACCGGTGAAGACGATCACCGGGCCGCCGGCCGGATAGGGGCTGGCGCCACCGTTGGCGGGCGAGAAGTAGTCGGAATCGACCCCGTTCTGCATCGCGCTGACCCGCCCGACGAGTTCGGGGGCGGCCTTGCGGAACAGGTCGGCTTCGGCTTCGGTGACGAACACGCTGGCTTCGGCCTTGGCAGCTGCATCGCGCTCGAAGGCCAACAGGCAACGCCCTTCGCGGCGATAAAGCCAGGACATGGGCCAGCGGTGGTCGCCAGCGTATTGGGTCCATTTGGCAGAATCGAGATCGCAGAAGTCGATCACCCGGTGGGACAAGCCCGGCGCGTCGAGGTACTGGGCCATCGGGCCCGAGAACGCGACGGCTTCGTGGATGCCTTCGCGGGCCACCACCTGCTTCACCCAGGCGGCGAGTTCGGCGTTGCGGTAGTACGGCACGCTGAGGGCTTCGCCGGTGACGAGGCCGCGCAGGCTGGCGATCTTGGCAGTGCGCGGATCGAGCCGGATGACCCGGCTTTCCTCGCACCACTCGGACAGCTTGTCGATGTACTGGACGTCGTCCGGATGATCGACGAAGGTGCCGAGGAAGATCCGGTGGCGCTTGGCCAGCTGGCGCAGGATGTTGAAGGAGCGGACCTTGTCGCCCTTGTTGGGCGGGTAAGGGATGCGATGGACCAGATAGAGCAGCGGAGTGCGGACGTCAGCCACCAGCGGTTACCCCAGATTGCGGACGATGTGCGGCCCGAGGGTGTTGGCCACGCTCAGCGGCAGGCGACGCCACATGGCGATGAAGGCACGGTACTTGGGGTTCATCGGGTTGTTCTGGGGAACGGCGTCGCGCTTGTAGAGGCGGTATTCGTACGAGAGGGGCATCGGCTCGAAGCCCCAGTTCTTCTTGAAGCTGTAGGGGCCCGTACCGACCTTGCTGCGACCGTAGTCGAAGATGCGGTAGCCCTTGGCGCAGGCCCGGCGCATCAGCTCCCAGTACTTGAAATCGTTGGCAGCAAAATCACGCGCGGCAAGATCGTCGCCGGCGTAGTAAGGCAGGACTTCGTCGCGGAAGTAGAAGGTCAGAACGGTGGAGAGGGGTTTGCCTTCGGCCGACGAAACAGTCATTACCTCGCAATCCTGCCCGAAAACCTTCAGCAGCACTTCAAAGAAATGTTTCGGCAGCGCGGGCGTGCCGTGGCGCCGCACGTTATCGGAAAACAGTGCGAAGAAGCGGTCGGCGTTCGGATCTACCTCGGCGACGAGCCCGTTCTTGATGCCCTTCCTCACCATCGCCCGCTGCTTGCGCGGGATGGCCAGCATGTTGGCCTCCTCATCGGGGAGGATCTCCTTGCGGAAAGTGAAGTACAGCTCCTGACGCGGCCAGTCGGCGTGGCGCTCGCGCAGGTTGCGGTATTCGAGGTGCTGCACGCCGCACTTGCGGGCAAGCTCGTCGGCAGTGGTTTCGAGGGCGGCGATCGCCTCGGCATCAGCGCCCGCCACGCCGCCGTAAACGGCAAAAGGCAGCGAGGTCATCGCGTGGCCGAACAGGCGGCTCTTGACCTCAACCAGCGGCAGCACGGCGACGATCTGGCCGTCGCGCTCGGCGAGCAGGTAATGGGTGCGGTGACGGAACACCGACTCCATGATGTCGCGCCATTCGATGCGGTGAAAGAACGTGGCGTCGGGGCAGGCGAAAACGAATTCGTTCCAGCGCGCAGAATCCCCCGCCACGAACGGGCGTACTTTGACAACAGATACCATTCCCGGAACCTTAGACTGAGGTTTGAAGTGCGGGGAGGAAGACTTCGTCCATGCGGCCCCAGGAGAAATCCTGGAGCAGGCGGGCGAGACGGTCTTCGGTGCGTTCCAGATTCACGTAGTGCCGGAAGCGGGTCTTGGCGCTCGCCTCCTTGACGACGGGCTGCTCCGGATCGATCTCCCACGGATGGAAGTAGAAGATCGCCGGACGGCGGTCTTCCTGATTGACCTTGCGGATGCCCCAGGCCGACACCGGATAGGGCAGCAGCCGGAAATAGCCGCCGCCGCCCACCGGCCAGTTGCGGCCGAGACGACGGACGGTGGTGATCGGGATCTCGACCAGCGCCTTGCCGACGGGATACGGAAAGCGCGGCGCGTCCGGCACGCCGTAGTGGTCGTGCTTGACCGGATAGACGCTGGAGCTGTAGGTGTAGCCTGCGGCTTCGATCACGCCATGGGCCCAGGGGTTGGACAGGCCGACCGAGAAACTCGGTGCCCGGTAGCCCTTCACCTCGCAATCGGCGATGTCCTCGAGCACGGCCTTGGCGAGCTGGATGTCGGCCAGGAAGGCTTCCGGCGTCTGTTCGCTGGCACGCTGGTGACCATAGCCGTGGCTCGCGATCTCGTGGCCTTCCATGGCGATCAGGCGGACCAGCTTGGGGTAGCGCTCGGCAATCCAGCCAAGGGTAAAGAACGTGCCCTTGGCCTCGTGCTTGTGCATCAGTTCAAGGATGCGATGGACGTTCCGCTCGACCCGGCACGGCGTGCTGTTCCAGCTTTCCTTCGGAAAATGCGGCGCCAGTGCGGAGACCTGGAAGTAGTCCTCCACGTCGATGGTGAGCGCATTGACGATGGAACCGCCCTCGCGGGACATGGGAGTCGTCATTTCGCCGGCGCTCCACCTTCGGCCCCGGCCTCTTGCTGGGCAGGCGCTGCCTTCAGCAACTGGCTGAGGGTGTTGAGCGTGGTGGACAGGGTGCGCTCGAGTAGCGCCAGGCGCTCGTCGAAGCGGGTCATGTCGAAGGACGGGCCAGCGTTGGCCAGCAGCTTGGCAGCTTCAGGGTCAGCCAGCAGGCGCTGCAGATCAAGGGCCACGGAAGCCGGCTGCACACCAGTCGCCAGCTCGGCGGTGGTGGCCAAGGCCGTGGGGGTGACCTGCTCTTCACGCATCTCGGAGACGATCTGGTTCACCAGCTCGACGCCCACCCGACGCTGTTCGCCCAGGAAGGCAGCCAGCATGATGCGGTCGCACAGGGCGTTGATGCGGCGCGGGATGCCCTGGCTGACGTTGTAAATCTCGCGCATGGCCTCCGCATCGAAGGCCGGATTGCCCTTCCAGCCGACACACGCCAGGCGGTGCTCCACGTAGGCCTGGGTTTCCTGCAGATCGAGGGGCCCCAGGTGATACGAGGCGATGACCCGCTGGCGCAGCTGGACCATCTCGGGGCTCTGCATGATGGCCCGGAATTCCGGCTGGCCGACCAGGAAGCTCTGCAGCAGCGCGTGATCTTCGAGCTGGAAGTTGGAGAGCATGCGCAGCTCCTCGACCGCCTTCTGGGTGAGGTTCTGGGCTTCGTCGACGATCAGCAGCGCGCGCTTGCCGGCGGCGGTGGTGCTGACCAGGAAAGCCTCGATGGCCAGCAGCAGGTCGCTCTTGGAAAGGTGCTTGCTCGGGATGCCGAACGAGGCAGCCACCAGTCTCAGGATGTCGTCGGCGTCGATCTGGGTGCTCACCAGGTTGGCGGCGACGATCTTCTTGGAGTCGAGCTTCTCGAGCAGGCTGCGCACCAGCAGGGTTTTGCCGGCACCGACCTCGCCCGTGATGACGATGAAGCCTTCGTTCTGGTGCAGACCGTATTCGAGGTAGGCCATCGCGCGGCGGTGGCCACGGCTGCCGTAGAAAAAGCTGGGGTCCGGGTTGAGCTGGAAGGGCTTTCCCCGCAGACCGAAGTAGGCTTCGTACATGACGTGCTCAGAATTGGAAGAGAATCGTCCCGAAAAGGGCGTTCTCGGTGTAGGACGTTGTACCGGAACCGTTGCTGTTGCGCACATTGACCGACGCGGTGGTTCGGGGAGCCAGGTTGGTCATCAGGCCCGCCGTGATCATGCGCGAACGCGAATCGAGCGCGCTGCTGCTGGTCGTGGTGTAGGCGGTGTGGCTGCGCAAGGTCGTCAGCGTGAGGTTGGCCGAGGTGATCGGCGTCAGCTTGTGCTGTCCCGAGATGGTCAGGCCTGCAGTGCGGACGCTGCTGCTGGTGGTGAGCTCGGGGGTCAGCGCGAATTCGCTTTCGGTCAGCGTCGTGCGGTCGGACCGGAAACCGGTGAGCGTGACGGAGTTACGCGTACCGAAATAGGTGACGCTCACCTGCGCCCGACGGTCCAGGTAGAAGCCGTTGCTCGGCACGAGCTGCCCGGTTGCGCCGGGGAAACGCGCGTCAATGATCGCCTTCAGGGCGACCGCCCGATCGGCTGGGTTCGGGAACGCGGCCACGTACACCGGATTGAGCATGGCCTGGGCGAACAGGGAGTCGTAAAGCGTCATGCCGCCAAGGACAGCCTGCCCCGCCGAGCTGACATCCTTGGAGTAAGACCCCTGGAACGCCAGCTGACTGCCACGATGATCCGCAGAGAGGTTGTAGCCGGTGCCGAAGAAGCGGTGCTCCACCGTCCCGGCCACCTTCGTGCGCTCGGTGGGCTTCCAGTCTGCCCCGCCACCGTAGATCGAATTGGTGACATCGGTTGCCGACTGGTAGTTGTTGGTCTCCGTACCGCCGATTGCCCTGATGCTGATCTGCGGGTCGATCGCGTAGGTGCCGCTGAAACGCGCAGAGCGGACGTCAATGTTGCGGGAGCGGCTGCGCTCGGTGTGGCTTTCGCTGAGGGCCAGGCCCCAGCCCATGGTACCCAGCGCATACGGATCGGATGCATTCAGGGTCCATTGGCTCGTCTGCATGCGACTCACCACCGTCGAGCTCGAATCGGAGTCGTTGAAGGTGTAGCGCAGCTCCGCCGTCCCGGTGCTCGCGAAGCGCTGCTTGAGATAGGGGCTCGCGGAGAAATAACGGACCTCGGACCAGTTGTTCGACCCCAGCGCGCTGTCCCCGCCGACGGGCCGGAAGGCGTAAGTCGGCTGACGGGAAACGGACGCGACCAGATCGACGAATGCACGGTTCTCCCAGGCGTTGATCGTGCCGGAACCGTTCATCAGGAACTGGTTGGTGTCGTTCTGGGTGCCGTTGCCATACAGCGTGGAGTTCACGCCGATGTTCAGGTTGCCCTTGACCTTGGCGCTGTTCGCATCGAAGCGCAGCGAAGGATAGACCTGGGTGATCCACTCCGACTGGGCCTGGGACGACGACGTGAGGCGGGCGTTGTCGGTGATCGTCTCGGTGAGCCGAACCGACGGAACGAATGAATACTGGCGCGGCGCGGACGCCTGCTCCTGCGCCATGACGGGTGTCGCCACGGCGCCGAGGGCGGCGCACAGGATCGCCAGCCGGCGCACGGGCGTCGCCGGCATCGCGCGGGAAGCGGGAGTCGTCACGCGTTCTCCTTTGGCGCATGACCATAGCCGTAGCCATAGCCGTAACCATACCCGTAGCCGTAAGAGCCGGCACCGGACTGCAGCGCCTTGTTCAGCAGCATCAGCTTGACCGGGCAGCTCTCGATGGTCGACAGCGCCTGCTTGACCGCGGCCTGGGTGGTCTTGTTGGATTCGACGACCATCACGATCTGGCCCATGTGGGTGGCCAGCACGCGGGATTCGGTGGTGACCAGCAGCGGGGGCGAATCGAACACGATGATCCGGTCGGAATAGCGCTCAGCCAGCTCTTCGAGGAGGTTGTTCATCACGTCGCTGGCGAGCAGTTCGGTGGCACGCGGGTGCGGCGTGCCGGCCGGCAGCAAGTTCAGCTTCTCGATGTTGGTCTTGAGCATGACGTCGCTCAACTGGGTGCCCGGGTTGGTGAGCACGTCCATCAGGCCCTTCTTGGGGGGCAGGCCGAGGATGTTGAGCACCGACGGACGGGACACGTCGGCGTCGATCAGCAGCACCGTGTGATCCAGTTCCATCGCCATGCTGATGGCCAGGTTGATGGAGCTGAAGCTCTTGCCCTCACCGGGCAGCGAGCTGGTGATCATGATGAGGTTGGCGTTGTCGATCGCCGAGGCGCCCTTGCCCTGCACGTTGCGCAGCAGCGGACGTTTGATGATCCGGAACTCGTCGCCGATCAGCGAACGGGGCGCGTTCGGGGTGACGATCCCGATGGACTGCAGGCGCTCCAGGTCGATCTCGATGTACTTCGAGGTGCTGCCTGCGGCGGCCGACTTCGCCTCGGCGCTGGCCTGCACGGCGGGCGCCGGCGGCGCGGCAACCTCGGGCACGGGCTCAGCGATCACCGGCTCAACGCGGCTCGGCTGATCGGCGAAGGCCGAAGCAACGGGAGCGACGGCAACCCGCGCGGCCTGACCGTCATCCACCGGAGCCGGGCTTTCGTTGTCGACCGGAGCGGAGGTTGCCCTCTGCAGCTGCTCAAGTCGCTCGACTGCTTTTTCAATAATGCTCATTTTCGCCTCTCAACCCACCCGCGCCAGCAGCAGCCAGACGGTCATTGCGCCAAACAAACCCACAAGGGCGCCCACGCCACCGAGGAAGAAGACCTTGCTCCGCCGCTGGTTACGCAAGCGGTCGGAGTCGCCAATCATGCTCACCGCGCCCAGCACGGCCAGCCCGGTCACCTCACGCAGCACCTGGGTGTCGGAGAACACCGGCCGGATCTGGCTGATCAGGAAGGACACGATCCCGCCGATCAGCAGCGCCGCCAGGCCCGCCGCCGGCATCAGCAGCAGCCGGTTGGGTGCGGACGGCTTGCTCGGCACCGTCGGCGGATCGATCAGGCGGAAGTCGGCCACGCCGGACGTTGCGCCCATCTCGACCGCCATGGTGGCGGACTCACGACGGGCCACGAGGGCGTCGTAGTTCTTCTTGTTGATGTCGTAGTCGCGGTTGAGCTGGGTGAATTCAGTTTCGAGCTGCGGCAGGGTGCGCGACGCTGCACCCAAGGCCTGGAGGCGCGAGTCGTACTCGGCCACGCGGGCCCGCAGGGACGCGACGTTCGCCTCGGCCTCGGCCAGGGACAGGCGCATCTGCTGGAACACCGGATTCACGTTGCTCGACAAACCCACCGAGGCGCCAGCACCGGACGCAGCCGAAGCGGCAGCCTTGCGACGGGCCTGGAGTTCGGCGGACTTCTGGGCTTCGAGCTCTTCGATCACCTTGCGGGCGCCCACGACGTCCGGGTGCTTGTCGGTGTACTTGAGCAGCAGGCCGTCGAGGGACTTCTTCATCGACTCGATCCGGTCGTCAAGCTCGGGCACCGGCATCGACGCCAGCGAGGCGCTGGACATCTTTTCGGGCAGCGCGACGGACTCTTCGCCGGAGAGCTGGCGCTTGAGGGCATCGCGGGAGTTTTCGGCTTCACGCAGGGCGAGCTTGGCCTGGTTGAGCTGCTCGCTCACCTCACTCATCTTGCGGAAGTAGTCCTGGCCACCGGCACCGAGGGTGCCCATGTTGCGGACCTTGTATTCCTTGAGGCGGTTCTCGGCCTCGATCAGCTTCTGCTCGTAGGCCTTGATCTGCTCTTCGATGAAGCGCCGGGCAGTATCGGAATCCTTGCGCTTGTCGCCCAGGCCCGACTCCACGAAGATCGACACCATCGACTGCACGACGCGCTTGGCGCGTTCCGGGTCGGTATCGGTGTAGGCCAGGGTGTAGAGGTTGTCGCGGCCCGCTTCGCGGATCTGCAGCGCCTTGGTGACGTTGATCACCAGCGTCTCGCGGTCTTCCTTGGTCTTGGCTGCCAGATCGAGGTCGGCCATGCGGATCAGCTTCTCGACGTTGGGACGGCTGATCAGCGTACGGCTGAGGATGCCGATCTGCTGATCCACGTTGGGCTGGACGGCGAGCCCGGACATCAGCGGCTTGAGGATCGACTGGGTATCCACATAGACGCGGGCAGACGATTCGTAGCGGTCAGGCAGCAGATAGACAACAGCGGCGATGATCGGGCCAACAATCCATGCGGCCGCCAAGCCCCACCAGCGATAAAGCCACATGCCGCGGAGCGTCACCGACAACTGTCTTAGTATGTCTTCCATTGGGAAATTCCGAATGCATCCCCCCGGGACATCCCGGGGGGCAAATCAAGAGTGGAGTCAGAACCAGCTCTGGGGAATGATGAGAACGTCGCCCGGCTTCATTTCGATGTTGGCCGAAACATCGCCACGCTTGACGAGATCCTTCAGGCGGACGGAGTACTGCTTGTTGCCTTCCGAGGTCCGCAGCAGGGTGGCGCGGTTACCATCGGCGTAATCGGTCAGACCATTGACCGAGATCATGACGTCCAGCAAGGACATCTTCTGACGGAACGGCAGGGTCTGGGGCTTGGCCGCCTCACCCACCACCCGAACCTGCTGGGAGTACGGGCCGACGAAGGTGGTCACGATGACGGTCACGACCGGATCGCGGATGTACTTGCCGAGCGCCTGCTCGATCTCACGGGCAAGCGTGCTGGCATCACGGCCGGAAGCCGGCAGATCCTCAACCAGGGGCGTGGTGATCTTGCCGTCCGGACGCACCGGAACCGTCATCGACAGCTCGGGGTTGCGCCAGACAACGATATTCACGTTATCGCCCGGCCCGATCTGATAGGCATAATCGGCAGCCTCTGCGGTCACCGGCGCCGGCGGATAAGTGGTGGCGCACCCTGCCAGACCGGCTACGGCGCACGCCAGCAAGCCGTTCTTAAAATAGCGTTTCATAAGGTACTTCCCCTGGATACGGCCAAAGTTCAGCCTTTGAATGATAACGGGCGGATATTACGGCAGCGCGCGATTCCGTCCGGAGAAAAACGTCACGACGCCCCAAAAAGGGGAAACATGACTGCGCCATCAAGATGGCTGAATATTTCTGCGGGAATCCGCCCGGCGCGGATGATACCTACTCCGGGCAGTATTTTCTGTCAGAAAGACCACCGGGCCTCGGTGTAGACCCGGTCGCGATCCGCGTAACGGCCGAAGATGCCGTTGGCGGCGCCACCAAAGGCGTCAACCCCGAAAACCACGCGCGTGCTCTTGTTTGCAGACCAGATCAGCTTGGGGCGGAACATGTAGTCGTTGCGGTTGAGCATCGACACGTAAAGCGCTTCGGCCTGCCAGTTCTTGGCGAGGCGGGTGCCGAGCAGGACACTCGCCCCGCCTTCGGTCCGCTCGAAGCCCGTGCGGGCATCGTAATCGAGCATGCGGCGGGCGAAGTATTGTAGATTCACCCGGCCATCGTTGAAGGCGGGTATATCCACCCCGACCACGTAATCAATTGTGTCTTGATCGACGAGACCGTTGGGCGCGTCCAGCGGATTCTGGGTATTGAACTTGCGGCCGCGGGAGTGCACCGTCTCGCCCTTCAGCACGAAGTCGCCAAAATCCTTGGTCACGGTGGCGCCGACCTGGCTGATGCGCTCATGGCGCGGCTGGAATTCGGCCTGCCCGCCCGAGAGCCCGGTGAAGTAGAAAGTCTGGGCCACATCCATGCTGCGGTAGTAGAAGCCGGAGACATCCCAGCCACCGACCATCCGCGACAGGCGTGCGCCCCAGTTGGTGTTGCCGAGAGAGTTGTCGGGCTTGGCTTCACCCAGCACCTTCGCGTCGCGGGGAAGCGGATAGAACTCGGCCCCCGGCTTGCCGATGTTGTCGTAGCTCGGCACCGGAATCCAGATCAGCTCGGCGTGGGTTTCGCCAAAGTAGTATTCGGCGCGGGTCGCCCACTGGGGAATCCGCAGCTGCTCGAAATCGGGCAGGAAGAAGGAACGCAGATCCCGCGCGGAGACCACGTCGGCAAAGAACAGCCCGACCATCTCGCCCCACACGATGTGCTGGCGGCCGAAGCGGAAATCCACGTCGCCGAGCGAGAAGTCGGCGTAGGTTTCACGCAGGTGGAACTGATACTGCTGGTCGCGCCGCACGGCGTCCGGATAGAAACCGGAATCGATGGCGAACACCGCGTCGGCATCGGCCCGGCCGGAGATCTTCCACTTGACGCTGTCGCCGCCGGTGGCCGAAACCTCGGCACGGGAGCGCGCCATCGACCAGTGATCCTGGCCGCCGTAGGTACGCGCCAGATCGAACTGGAGGTAGCCGGCCGTCTTGACGCCGCCCTCGCCCGCCACGTCATCAAGCCCCAGGTCGTCGTCGGCTGCCGCAGCGGCGCCGCAGCAGAGCATCATCGATAACGCGACCGCACTGCGGCGAAGCTTTGGTTTCAAGCTGTCCATTTCCTACTTTCCCCTCGTAAAACGTGAATGGCCGGACGTGCGCCAGATGCCCGTCCGGCGGCGCATCAGGCCCGGTACGGAACGAAGCGCCAGGTGCCGTTGAGTTTGAGCCCGAGCTTGGTGGGCTGGCCATCTTCCATCCGGACCTGCTGGACGGCGCGGCTCATCACCTGCTTGTCGTGGGTCGAAAACACGAAAGTCGTCTTGCAATCCTCGTTGATGCGCTGCATCAAATCAAGAATGCTCTTGCCGGTGTTCTTGTCGAGGTTGGCGGTGGGCTCGTCTGCCAGCACTACTTTCGAGTGCGTGACCAGCGCCCGGGCAATCGCCACCCGCTGACGCTGGCCGCCCGACAGCTGGTTCGGGCGGTGGTGCGCGTACTTCGCCAGCCCCACCAGCTTGAGGTAATCGTTCACCCGCGCGCGCCGCTCTTCCTTGCTGATTTCCGGCATCTGCAGCAGCGGGTATTCCACGTTTTCCTCGGCGGAAAGCACCGGCAGCAGATTAAAGGTCTGGAAGATGAAGCCGATGGTCCTCGCACGGATGTTGGCGAGTTCATCGGGAGTCTGCCCGGAGACATCCTTTCCCTCGATGAACACCCTGCCCTCGCTTGGCGTATCGATACACCCCATAATATTGAGGAGCGTGGACTTGCCACTCCCTGATGTACCCGCGATGGCCATGAAGTAACCTTCCTTGACATCGAGGGTGACCTTCCTCAGCGCATTGACGTCCTGATCACCGAGACGATAGATCTTGCTGACATTTTCGATCCTGATGATCGTCTTCGGGTCCGTCGTCGACGTCCCATCCGTGCTGTCGTCGCGGCTTGTTTGCATTGCCCCACCGGTCTATGTTGTTTGCTTTCAAAGGATAACACTATGAGCTTCAAATTTAGCCCTTCGAGCTGCCGGTCTCGGTTCCTCGGCGCTGCGCTTGCGACCCTCTCGCTGCTGTCCGGCGCGCCGGTACTGGCCGACGATGCGGCCGTGGATCAGGCCAAAGCCATCGTCGCCAAAGCCGACGAAATCCGTTTCCCGCGGGATGGCTTCCAGGTCATCATCGACATCTCGTCGGTGAGCGCAGGTGAGCCGGCCGAGGATCGCAAGTACCGCATCCTCTCCAAGGGCAACGAGAACACCATCGTCCAGACCCTCGAGCCCGCCACCGACAAGGGCCAGGCCATGCTGATGCGCGGCCGCGACCTGTGGGTGTTCATGCCCAACGTGTCCCAGCCGGTGCGCCTGTCCCTCGCCCAGCGCCTCACCGGCCAGGTGGCCAACGGTGACCTGGCCCGGGCCAACTTCGCCGGCGACTACGAGCCGAAGATCATCCGCACCGACACCATCGACGGCGAGAAGATGCACGTGCTGGAGCTCACAGCCGTCGACCGCGGCGTGACCTACGCCAAGGTGTTGTACTGGGTTCGCCAGTCCAACAACTGGCCCTACAAGGCCGAGTTCTATTCCCTCTCAGACCGTCTGCTGAAGGTGTGCCGTTACGACAAGTTCAAGGATCTGGGCGGCCGCGTGCGCCCCACCCAGCTGGTCATGGAGGACGCTCTGAAGAAGGGCGAGGTATCGACTCTGCGTTACTCGCAGATGGCGGCCAAGGATCTGCCCGACCGCGTGTTTACCAAGCAGTACATGGACAAGCTCAACCGGGTCGATTGAGCTCAGGCGAGGTTTGAATCTCCTGCTGCGGGCGGCGCTTCCAGCCCCAGCAGGATTGCCGCTGCGGCAGCCTCCAGCGCGGCGGCGCCCCCATCAGTAGGGGGCAACGCAAGACGGCGCAACACGCCGCCAATCCGCACATCCAGCCCTTCCCTGTCGATACCCACCACCGCCACCCCAGGCGGAACCTGACGCTCCAGCCGGGCCACGAGCCCGGCTTCGGTATCGGGATCGAGCGCCGCTGCTGGCGCCTCGGCGGCAAGCCAGCCCATCCGGCCAAAACCGCCGACGAAACGCGCCTTATCGGGCTCCAGGCGGAAGAAACGGAAATCCCCCAGCTCAAGATACAGCGCGGATTCCGGGCTATAGCGCACGTAGCGCTGGCGGGACGCCTCGTCCAGATCAACCGGCTGCATCCGGCCCAGCAAGGTCAGACGGGCCTGAGCCAGATTGATGCCATCCCCTTCGGTCACCAGCAGGCTGGCCCGCGGGTCGGCCAGCAGGTTGCGCGTATGCTCGGCAAGCCCGCTGATGAGGAACACCGGCCGGCCGGAAGCGTCCGACACGAAAGGCACGGCGCTCACGAAGGGAAAGCCCGGCATCGCCACCGAGTGGGTGCCCAGCGCCCCGCTACGGCTTTGCCGCAGCAGCGCGCGGACTTCGGCGTAGTCGATCTTCACTGCCGCTGACGGCGTGCCTCGAAGAGGCACAGACCGCTCGCCACCGACACGTTGAGGCTTTCCACCGTGCCGTACATCGGAATGCTCACCAACTCGTCGCAGGTTTCACGGGTCAGGCGGCGCAGGCCGTCGCCTTCGGCGCCCAGCACCCAGGCGATCGGGCCTTTCTGGTCGACGGTGTAGATCGACTTTTCAGATTCACCCGCCGCACCCAGCACCCACACGCCAGCTTCCTGCATCTCGCGCAGGGCCCGGGCGAGGTTGGTGACGGTGATGTACGGGACGGTATCCGCCGCCCCGCTCGCCACCTTCACGGCGGTGGCGTTGAGCCCGACGGCCTTGTCCTTGGGCGCGATGACGGCGTGGGCGCCGGCGGCGTCGGCCACCCGCAGGCAGGCGCCGAGATTGTGGGGGTCCTGGATGCCATCAAGAACCAGCAGCAACGCGGGCTCGGTGAGACCGTCAAGCACGTCGTCGAGCTTGAGCTCCTTGCGGCGGCCGTCGATGCGGGCCACCACGCCCTGATGGCGGCGGGTGCCGACCATCTTGTCGAGGCGATCGCCTTCTGTCGGGATCAGGCGAGTGCCGAGTTGCTCGGCATGGCGGACGAGATCCCGCGCGCGCGGGTCGCTCCGTTTGGAATCGGTATAGATCTCGAAGATCGCTTCCGGATCATGACGGAGCTTGGCGAGGACGGCGTGAAAACCGTAGATGAGACGGGAACTGGCGGTGTTATCAGACACGTTTTGCTTTCTTCTTTGCGGTGCCCGTTGCTGACTTGCGGGGCTTTCCGGTCTTGGAGGCCGCCTTGGCAGGCTTGGCGCTCGGGCTTGCCTTCGGCTTGGCGGCCTTGGGCTTGGCGGCGGATTTCGTGGCCGGGCGTTCGGTGGGCTGCTCGACCGGCTGCGGTGCCGCCTTGCGGGCAGCAGGCTTCGACTTGGCAACCGGTACCTCAGTGGACACCACAGCCGGCGGAGCGGCAGGCATGACGGCGCGTTCGGCCTCGGTCTTGCCCCTGCGACGCCGCGCGGGCGCCTCTACAGCGGCCGGAGCCGACGCCTTGGCGGCCTGGTCCTTGGTGGTCTTGCCAACCCGCTCGGTGGCACGTGCCGGGCCGGTGATGATCCGGAAGTCGATCTTGCTGGCTTCCATGTTCACACGCACCAGCTGCACCCGGACCCGGTCCGACAGGCGATAACGCTCGCCGGTCCGCTCGCCCACCAGACTGTGATGGGCGTCGTCGTAGTGGAAGTAATCGTTGCCGAGATCGGAAATGTGCACCAGGCCTTCGACAAAAACGTCGTCCAGGGCCACGAAAAGGCCGAAAGGTACCACCGCCGAAACGCTGCCGTCGAATTCCTCGCCGATCCGGTCCTGCATGTAATAGCACTTGAGCCAGTTCTCCACGTCCCGGTCGGCCTCGTCGGCGCGCCGCTCGGTCATCGAGCAGTGCATGCCGATGGCTTCCCAGTCGCCTGCGTCCTGGGCCGGCACGTAGCGCTCGCCGTTCAGCACGGCCTTGATCGCCCGGTGGACGAGCAGATCGGGATAACGGCGGATCGGCGAAGTGAAGTGGGTGTAGGCGTCGTACGCCAGGCCGAAGTGACCCACGTTGTCAGGGCTGTACACCGCCTGACGCAGGGAGCGCAGCATCACGGTCTGGAGCAGTTGCAGATCGGGGCGACCCTGGATCTGTTCGAGCAGGCGCGCGTAATCGCCGGCCTTGGGCTCTTCACCGCCACCCAGCTGGATGCCGAACTCGGCGAGGAAATCCCGCAGCTTGGCGAGTTTCTCGGGCGTCGGGCCTTCATGCACCCGGTAAAGCGCCGGATGCTCGTTGGCCTGGAGGAAATCCGACGCGCAGACGTTGGCGGCCAGCATGCACTCTTCGATCAGCCGGTGGGCGTCGTTCCGGCTCTCCGGCACGATCTGGGCGATCTTGCCGTTATCGTCGAAGATCATCTTCGTTTCCTGCGTCTCGAAATCGATCGCGCCACGCTTGGCGCGGGCTTTCAGCAGCACGCGGAAGAGCTTGTCGAGGTTCTGCAGGTGGGGCAGCAGCTCGCCGATCACCTCGAGGGCGGCCGGATCGTTGTCATACAGCGCGGCGGCCACCTGGTTGTAGGTGAGGCGCGCCTTGGAGAACATCACCGCCGGATAGAAGCGGTATTGCTTGACGACACCCGTCTGGGAGATCGCCATGTCGCACACCATGCACAGGCGCTCCACCTGCGGGTTGAGCGAGCACAGACCGTTGGAAAGCTTCTCCGGCAGCATCGGGATCACCCGCCGCGGGAAATACACCGAATTGCCCCGATCGTAAGCCTCGCCATCCAGCGGCGAGCCCACAGTGACGTAGTGCGACACGTCAGCGATCGCCACCACCAGGCGGAATCCCCGGCCCTGGCGTTCGCAGAACACCGCATCGTCGAAATCCCGCGCGGTTTCGCCATCGATGGTGACCAGCGGAAGCTGCGTGAGATCCTCCCTGCCCTTCCAGTCCAGCTTGCGGACCTTCTCGGGGAGCTTTCGCGCCTGGGCCTTGGCGTCAGCCGAAAACTCGTGGGGGAGCTCGTGCTTGCGCAGCGCGATCTCGATTTCCATCCCCGGATCGGCGTAGTTGCCGAGGGTTTCGACGATGCGCCCGACCGGCTGGGCATAGCGGGTCGGCTGCTCGACAAGCTCGACCACCACCACCTGCCCTGCCACCGGCTTGGACTTGCTCTTGCCCGGCGCCAACAGGATCTCCTGCGAAATGCGGCGATTTTCGGGCACCACCAGAGTTACGCCGTTTTCCACCAGCACACGGCCGACGATGCGGGTATTGGCCCGCTCGAGCACCTCCACCAGCTTGCCTTCAGGGCGCCCGCGGCGATCCTGCCCGGCGATGCGGACCATCACGCGGTCGCCGTGGAGCACCTCGCGCATCTCGTTGGGCCCGAGGAAGATGTCCGGATGTTCGTCGTCGGTCACGACGAAGCCATAGCCATCCGGATGACCCTGGACGGTCCCACGGATCAGGTCGGCCTTGGCCGGCAGCAGATAGGCACCGCGCCGGTTGCGCATGACCTGCCCGTCGCGCTCCATGGCGCGCATGCGGCGCTCGAAGAATTCAAGTTCTTCAGGAAGGATGTCGAGCGCCGTCGCGACGTCGGGAAACGGCATCGGCACGCCATGCTCGGCGAGGATCTGGATGATGAACTCGCGGCTTGGCAGCGGGAAATCGTACTTCTGGATTTCTCGCTCGAAGAAGGGGTCGCTGCGACGCAGCTTGCTGAGTTTTTTGATGTTATTGGACTTGTAAGTTGACACGTGTTCTTTCTAATCTATAATGGCGCCTTCGTTGCCCAGATGGCGAAATTGGTAGACGCGCTAGTTTCAGGTACTAGTGCC
>NZ_CALAYQ010000046.1:0-6022 GCF_937894855.1 uncultured Zoogloea sp. | reverse complement strand
CCCGCGCGCTGGCCGACTTCAAGGACGCCAAGCTGCAGGTGCTGGTCGCCACCGATATCGCCGCCCGCGGCCTCGACATCGACCAGCTGCCCCAGGTGGTCAACTTCGAGCTGCCCAACGTGCCCGAAGACTACGTCCACCGCATCGGCCGCACCGGCCGCGCCGGCTCCAGCGGCGCCGCGGTGTCGCTGGTCGATCGCGACGAGCTGCCGCTCCTGAAGGACATCGAGCGCCTCATGAAGCGCCTGATCGACAAGGTCGAGGTGCCCGACTTCGTGCCCTCCGCCGCACCGGCCGAATCCGACGAGCGCCCGCCCCGCGAACCCCAGGGCCCCCGTCAGGGCCAGGGCAAGCGCGGCAGCAACCGCGACCGCCAGGGCCAGCCGCAAGGCCAGGGCGCCAAGCATGGCGAAGGCCCGCGTCAGGGGCAAGGACAGGCCAAGCCCAAGACTCCGGGACAAGCCCAGGCTCAAGGCCAGGGCCAGGCCCGTGGCCCGAAGCAGGGCGACGGCCAGCCCCGCCAGGGCGCCAAGCCCCAGGGTCAGAGCCCGCGCGCCCGCCCTGCCCAGGCTCAGGGTGAAGGCCGCGGCAACCAGCAGGCCCCGCGTCCCGCTCGCAAGGCCGACGGCTCGCAGGTGGATGACGATTTCGGCAACCGCGTCGACTACCAGCCCCGCGCCCGCAACAACTACCGCGACCCCGAAGCCAACATGGGCGGTCACCGCCACGGCAACGGCTTTGGCGGCAAGGGCAACGGCGGCAACCCCAACCGCGGCACCCCCGCGGCGCTGGACGAAGCCCGTCGCTCGCCGGTCACCCTCACCGGCCGCAAGCCCGGCGAGGTGAAGCCGCCCGCCCTGTTCACCAGCCCCCGCGGCGGTGGCAACGGCAGCAACAACCGCTGATCGCAGCCCTCGGGCCCCAGAAAAAGGCACCCTCGCGGTGCCTTTTTCCTTTTTGACGCCCCATTGGCCGGCAATGCGCCTTGAACCCGGCCGAACCGGCCTCATCTAATCAAAACCTGTCTCATCCGGCCCTGCCATGGAAAAGAAAACCCAGTTCAGCCTCTGGTACTTCGTGTTCGCCCTGTTTGCCGTGTTCACCCTGCACGACCTGTGGGTGCAGGTGCGCACCGTCGAACCCCTGCCCTACAGCGAGTTCCAGCGGCTGGTGAAGGCCGGCGAAGTCACCGAGATCAGCATCGCCGACAACACCATCCAGGGCAGCCTCAAGACCCCGCTGCAGGACGGCCGCCAGAAGTTCGTGACCACCCGGGTCGACCCGGCGCTGGCCAAGGATCTCGCCCAGTACGACGTGAAGTTCACCGGCGTGGTGGAAAACACCCTGCTGAAGGACGTGATCGGCTGGGTGCTGCCGGCGGTGATCTTCGTGGGCATCTGGATGTTCGCGATGCGCAAGTTCGCCGACAAGCAGGGCATGGGCGGTGGCGGCTTCATGAACCTCGGCAAGAGCAAGGCCAAGGTCTATGTGGAAGCCAACACCGGTGTCACCTTCGACGACGTGGCCGGCGTGGATGAGGCCAAGGACGAGCTGAAGGAGGTCGTCGGCTTCCTGAAGGACCCGAAATCCTACGGCCGGCTGGGCGGCCGCGTGCCCAAGGGCGTGCTGCTGGTCGGCCCGCCGGGCACCGGCAAGACGCTGCTCGCCAAGGCCGTGGCCGGCGAGGCTGGCGTGCCCTTCTTCTCGATCTCCGGCTCCGAGTTCGTCGAGATGTTCGTCGGCGTGGGCGCCGCCCGCGTGCGCGACCTCTTCGAGCAGGCCCGCGCCAAGGCCCCTGCGATCATCTTCATCGACGAGCTCGACGCCATGGGCCGCGCCCGCGGCGCCTTCGCGATGGGCGGCCACGACGAGAAGGAGCAGACCCTCAACCAGCTGCTGGTCGAGCTTGACGGTTTCGACTCGTCCTCCGGCCTCGTGCTGCTGGCCGCCACCAACCGCCCCGAAGTGCTCGACCCGGCGCTGCTGCGCGCCGGCCGCTTCGACCGTCAGGTGCTGGT
Source organism: uncultured Zoogloea sp. (assembly GCF_937894855.1). Lineage (NCBI taxonomy): Bacteria > Pseudomonadati > Pseudomonadota > Betaproteobacteria > Rhodocyclales > Zoogloeaceae > Zoogloea > uncultured Zoogloea sp. Next base: position 4,004 of record NZ_CALAYQ010000046.1, on the reverse strand, counting down.
GGATCGCCCCGACAAGAAGGGCCGCATCGCCATCCTCGCGGTGCACATGAAGAAGATCACCCTGTCGCCGGATGTGGACGCCGAGAAGGTCGCCGCCCTCACCCCGGGCTTCTCCGGCGCCGACCTCGCCAACCTGTGCAACGAGGCCGCGCTGGTGGCTACCCGGCGCAACGGCACCGGCGTGACGGTGGAAGACTTCACCGTGGCGGTCGAACGCATCGTCGCCGGCCTCGAGAAGAAGAACCGTGTGCTCAACGAACACGAGCGCACCGTCGTCGCCTACCACGAGATGGGCCACGCGCTGGTGGCGATGGGCCTGCCGGGCACCGACCCGGTGCACAAGATCAGCATCATCCCGCGGGGCGTGGGCGCCCTCGGCTACACCATCCAGCGCCCCACCGAGGATCGCTTCCTGATGACCCGCGCCGAGCTGGAGAACAAGATGGCCGTGCTGCTGGGCGGCCGCGCCGCCGAGCAGATCGTCTTCGGCGAAGTCTCCACCGGCGCCTCCGACGACCTGCAGAAGGTCACCAGCATCGCCCGCTCCATCGTGATGCGCTTCGGCATGCACGCCGGGCTCGGCAACGTGGCCTACGACACCGAGAAGAGCAACTTCCTCGGCCAGAACGCCAACCCGCCCCAGGAGCGCAGCTACTCCGAGGAGACCGCCCGGGAGATCGACTGCGCGGTGCGCGAGATCGTGGCCCGGGCCTTCGAGCGCAGCGTGGCCATCCTCACCGAGCGCAAGGCCATCCTCGAAGACACCGCCCGCGATCTGCTGGCCCGCGAGACCCTCGAAGAAGCCGACCTCAAGGCGATCCACGCACGGGTGACGGCGGCATAATCGGGGCTTTGCCGCTTCCGGAGCCCGCCATGCGCCCCACTCTCCTCGCCGCCCTGCTTGCCAGCCTCGTCGCCAGCGCCCCCGCGCTGGCGGCCCCCGACAAGCCCGCGACGCCGGCGGGCGTGCAGACCGGCATCTTCGTCTACTTCGCCGATGCCGGCCTGTTCGCCCGCTGCAGTGACGGCCGCCGGCTGCCGGTCGCCCAGGAAGGCGCCAATCTGGCGCTGGAGCGGGCCTACGCCGTCCATCGCAACCAGCCCGCCGCCCCGCTGGCGGTGAGCCTCGCCGGCCACCTCGAAACCCGCCCCGGCCCCGACGGCGGCCGCGTCGAGATGCTGATCGTCGATCGCTTCGACCGCGCCCTGCCCGGCCCGGGCTGCCCCAACACGGCCGACCTGCCCACCACGCGCTGGATCTTGGAGAGCCTGCCCGGCAGCAGCGTCACGCTGCCCGACGGCCCGCGCACCCCATCGATCCAGTTCGACGCCGAGCGGCGCCGGGTCACCGGCACCACCGGCTGCAACCGGATGAGCGGCGAATACCGCAGCTGGGGCGGCACCGGCCTCAGCATCCTGCCCCTGGCCACCACCCGCATGGCCTGCCCGGAGATGGCGGTCGAATCGGCCTTCCTCCAGGCGCTTTCCCGGGCGACCCACCGCATCCAGGCCGCCGACCGGCTCGACCTGCTCGCCAACGGCGTGCCCGTGGCCCGCTTCGTCGCCCACTGAATGCCGCGCCCCGCCTGCAATTGACGCCCACAGCGGGCGCCGGCTGGGGCACAATCGGTGCGAACGAGCCTGTCGAACCCTCGATCCCGAACCGGAGGAACTGCCCATGTCCTGTCTGTCCAAATTCGCCCTCGTCACCACCGCAGTCCTGCTGGCCCAACCGGTGCTGGCCCAGGAGTCGCCGACCCTCAAGAAAATCAAGGAAACCGGCACCATCGCCCTCGGCCACCGGGAATCCTCGATCCCCTTCTCGTACTACGACGACAAGCAGCAGGTGGTGGGCTACAGCCAGGAGCTGATGCTGAAGGTGGTCGACGCCGTGAAGACCGAACTCAAGCTCGCCAGCATCCAGACCAAGCTCACGCCGGTCACCTCCCAGAACCGCATCCCCCTCGTCCAGAACGGCACCATCGACATCGAGTGCGGCTCGACCACCAACAACACCGAACGCGCCCGCCAGGTGGCCTTCTCCAACACCATCTTCATCATCGGCACGCGCCTGATGACCAAGAAGGATTCCGGCGTGAAGGACTTCCCGGATCTCGCCGGCAAGAACGTGGTGACCACCGCCGGCACCACTTCCGAGCGCCTCATCCGCAAGATGAACGAGGACAAGAAGCTCGGCATGAACATCATCTCCGCCAAGGATCACGGCGAAGCCTTCCTCACGCTGGAGACCGGCCGCGCCGTCGCCTTCATGATGGACGACGCCCTGCTCTACGGCGAGCTTGCCAAGGCCAAGAAGCCCGGCGACTGGGCCGTGGTCGGTACGCCCCAGAGCTTCGAAGCCTACGGCTGCATGATGCGCAAGGATGATCCGGGCTTCAAGAAAGTGGTCGACACCGCGCTGGCCAAGGCCATGACCTCCGGCGAAGCCGAAGCCATCTACAAGAAGTGGTTCACCCAGCCCATCCCGCCCAAGGGCCTGAACCTCAACTTCCCGCTCTCCGACGCCATGCTCAAGCTCTACAAGACGCCCAACGACAAGCCGTTCGAGTAAAGGGAAATGGGTAGAGGGTGATGGGAAGTAGGGAGTAGGGCAGAGCCCCCTTCCCGACCTCCCACCGCCCACTCCCCATTACCCACTTTCCACCTCCCACTTCCCACCAAGCCATGAGCTACAACTGGAACTGGAGCATCTTCTCGAGCCCGGTGCCGACCGGTGAGACCACCTATCTGGGGTGGATGCTCGCCGGGCTGCAGACCACCGTGGCCCTGTCCCTCTCGGCGTGGGTGATCGCCCTGTTGCTGGGCAGCCTGATGGGGGTGCTGCGCACCGTGCCCCACAAGGGTCTGTCCCGGTTCGCCGGCGCTTACGTGGAGGTCTTCCGCAACATCCCGCTGCTGGTGCAGCTCTTCATCTGGTATTTCGTGCTGCCCGAGCTGCTGCCCTTCGGGCTGGGCGATGCCTTCAAGCAGAAGCTCAATCCCGTCACCCAGCAGTTTGTGGCGGCGATGGTGTGCCTGGCCTTCTTCACCAGCGCGCGGGTGTGCGAGCAGGTGCGCTCGGGCATCGACGCCCTGCCCCGCGGCCAGAAGAACGCCGGGCTCGCGCTGGGCTTCACCCTCGGCCAGACCTACCGCCACGTGCTGCTGCCGATGGCCTTCCGGCTGATCGTGCCGCCGCTCACCTCCGAGTTCCTCAACATCTTCAAGAACTCCGCGGTGTGCTCCACCATCGGCCTGCTCGAGCTCGCCGCCCAGGGCCGCCAGCTGGTGGATTACACCGCCCAGCCCTACGAATCCTTCATCGCTGTCACGGTGCTCTACCTCCTCATCAACGTGGTGGTGATGAGCCTGATGCGAGTGGTCGAGGCGCGGACCCGCGTGCCCGGCTATATCGGTGGAAAATGAGGAGGCACATGCGATGAACTACGAATTCGACTGGTCCTCCATCCCCGGCGCCCTGCCCTTCCTGTGGGAGGGCATGAAGGTGTCGCTGGAGATCACCGTCACCGCGGTGATCGTCGGCATCGTGTGGGGCACCCTGCTGGCGCTGATGCGGCTCGGCACCATCAAGCCGCTGGCGTGGTTCGCCGCCGGCTACGTCAACCTGTTCCGGGCGATCCCGCTGGTGATGGTGCTGCTGTGGTTCTTCCTGATCGTGCCGCAGCTGCTCAAGGGTTTCCTGAACCTCGACCCCAACACCGACGTGCGGCTCACCTCGGCGATGGTGGGTTTTGCGCTGTTCGAGTCGGCCTACTACTCCGAGATCATCCGCGCCGGCATCCAGAGCGTGCCCAAGGGCCAGGTGTCGGCGGCCTCGGCGCTGGGCATGACCTACGCCCAGGCGATGCGCCTGGTGGTGCTGCCCCAGGCCTTCCGCAACATGGTGCCGCTGCTGCTCACCCAGGCCATCGTGCTGTTCCAGGACACCTCGCTGGTGTATGTGTCGGCGCTGGCCGATTTCTTCGGCGCGGCCTACAAGGTGG
>NZ_CALAYQ010000045.1:0-6017 GCF_937894855.1 uncultured Zoogloea sp. | reverse complement strand
TGGTGATGAAGCTGGCCTTGCCCATCACGCGCTTGAGCATGATGCGACCGGCGACCTTGACTTCGACGGGCATCGCTTCGAGTTCTTCAGCGGTTTTTTCGCCGTAGATCTCGTCGAGTTTGCCGGCGGTGTTCTCCCGGGAGAAATCGTTCGGATACGCCTTGCCGGTGGCGCGCCATTCGGCGAGCTTTTGACGGCGTTCGGCGATCAGGTGGTTTTCGTCCTGGGCGGGCGTGTTGGTCTGGTCGGACATTTTGGGCTCTTCAATCAACGGAATCGGGTGCGGCAGCATCGCAAAACGCCGCAAAGCCCTGAATTCTGACACATTCGGGCCCGCCCGTCGTGGGCTGGAGGGGGCAACGCGCCGTCCGGCGCCGCCCTACAGGAAGATTTCGTCGATGTCGGACTGGATCTGGGCCTGGCCGGCCGGGGTGGTGATGCGCAGTTTGCCGCTCATGATGAGCTCGTCGAAGCCATTGACCTGGTTGCGGCCGTGCTCCTTGGAGTAGTAGAGGGCCTCGTCGGCGCGGCCGAGGAGTTCTGCCGGCGACAGGCGCGGGTCGATCCGCGAGAAGCCCACCGAGCAGGCCACGCGCCCGACGCGGGGGAAGTCGAAGCGCTCCACGGCACGGCGGAAACGGTCGAAGATGTTCTGGACGTGATCCTCGGCCACGTTGCGGAGCATGATCACGAACTCTTCGCCGCCAAAGCGGAAGAGCTTGTCGTTGCTGCGGAAGCTCTGGCGCATGAGGTCGGCCACGCGCAGCAGCACCTCGTCGCCGAAGAGGTGGCCGAAGTTGTCGTTGATCTTCTTGAAGTGGTCGATATCCACCACGCCCAGCCAGCATGGCTGGGTGATCGCCGGGCTTTGCTCGCGGCGCTCCTGGGGCGCCTTGAGCGCCTGCTCGGCCAGCTCGGCGGCGGCGATCAGGCGCTCGAAGTCGTCGTCGAAGGTCTTGCGGTTGAGGAGCCGGGTGAGGGTGTCGAGGTTGGCGTATTCCCACTGCAGCTGCTGGTTCTCGAAGCAGCGCAGGAACAGCGCGAGGGCGCTGCAGTCGGCGTCACGGGGCTGGGTCCGGGTGTGGATCTCGAGCACCCAGCGGGCCTGGCCGAGGGCGCCGATGGCGAAGGCGAGGCGCCACAGGTCGCCCTCCTGGTGAATGGCGTGGCCGAAGTCGGTCTCGAGGCAGCTGCCCAGCAGCGGATCGACCGGCAGCCAGGATTTGCCGTCGCAGACGTCGTCCCAGTAGGTGTCGGTGCCGTCCGACACGCAGCAGCCCAGGAGGCCCACGGTGTGGTCGGGTGGGGTGAAGCGCACCGCGAAGAGCAGGCCGAAGCTTCCATCGAGAAAGCGCATGGCACATTCGGCCGCAGTGCGGAAGATCATCCGCAGATCCCGCGTCCGCGACAAGACCTCGGCGCCTGCGAGAAGATCGAGCAGGCGGGGCGAGGACGGGGACGACGCGGGGGGCGAAGGCATGGCGCGCAGCGGGACGGTATTCGTGTGGAGCCAAATAACGTCCGGCGCCGGGAAATCTGAAGCTGCCCGGCGGGTGCGCTCAGAGATAGCCTTCCTGCTCGCCTTTCAGTTGCTGCTGGCGGATGTGCGCGGCAAGGGCGTGGAGGGCGTCGGGCAGCGGCGCGCCGGCCTCCAGCCTGTCGAGGAGGGTCTGGTCGCGCTCGGTGAGGGGGCGCTTGGCCGGCAGGGCGTCGAGGTCGTCGGGGGACATCTTCCAGGGCTGCCAGTCGAGCCCCGCCTCGGTCCACAGCTGTCCGGCCTGGAGCGCGATGGCGATGCCGTCCGGGTCGGGATCGCAGGCGATCCGCGCGGGGGCCGGCAGGTGGCGCAGCAGGGTGGTGACGGCGCGCCGCCACCAGGAGGGCGGGTAGCCGGGCAGCCACAGCACGGCTTCGTCGGGTGGGCTGGTGCGGGCCACGCGCTCGAAGCTGGTCCGGTTCTCGACCAGCCGCCAGACCGAAGGCGCGGGGCTGGCGGCGGTGATGGCGTCGATGGTCGCCGGGGTGAGGGCGGCAAAGTCGGGGACGGCGGCGAGGGGCCAGGTGGCGTCGGTCAGGTGCAGCGCGGCCGGGAGGCGCAGCAGGATCAGGGGCGTGTGGCCGCTGATGCGGAACTCGTCGAGGGAGACGACACCCTCCAGCCAGCTTTTCTCGGCGTCGCTGATCTGCTTGGTGTCACCCCGGGCAAACTGGGCGAAGTCGCGCCAGGTGCCGGCGCGCTGGTCGGCCTGCCAGCGCTCGAGGGCGTCGAGCAGGGCGTGGCGGGCGAGGGCGCGGGCCGGGGGCAGGGCGTCGAGGGCTTCCGCCGCGAGGTCGAGCTCGGGGAGCGAGAAGCGGCGCTGACGGAGATCCTGCCAGGCCTTGAGGTCGGCGTCGGGTTCGGCCAGGCCGAGGTTGCGGCGCAGCTCGGTTGGGGCGATGAAGCGGATCTGCCGGGGCCACCAGTGCCCGCGCTCGTGGATCTCCTCGATCTCGACCGAGCCGGCCTGGAGCAGGGTCTGGAGGAGCCGGTCGGCGGTCATGGCGCGTTGGGGGCCGGCGGCCCGGAGCAGCGTCTCGTGGCGGACGGCCTTGTCGGATGCGCGGCGGATCCAGTCGGCGAGGAGCTTGCGGTCTTCCGCCGGCCAGGTGTCGAGGTCGAGCGGCCTGGGGCTGCCGCGGCGCAGCCGGCGTTGGCCCTTCAGGCTCGCCCGCAGCGGGTCGTCGAGCCGGCAGGTGCGGATTCCGTCTGGGTCGGGCGCACTCCAGTCCATGACCGTCTCCGCCGTCAGATCGCCCGCTGGATGAGGCCGATGGGCGGGGCCCAGTCGTCGCCGGGTTTCTTCTTGCGGGTGACCAGGGTGAGCTGGGCCGGGGCGAAGACGTTGGCGTTGTGGGTGACGGGCGTGGTGATGAGGTACTGGGCGCGGGTGGCGCGCAGGAAGCTGCCGACCCGGTCGATGTTGGCGATGTCCAGGTGGGCGAAGGGCTCGTCGATGAACACGAAGCCGCCCGGGCGGGCTTCGTCCATCAAGAGGGCGATGAGCAGGATCAGGGATTTCATCACCTGCTGGCCGCCGGAGGCTTCGCCGTCGTTGAGGCCGACGGCGCCCTTGCGGTCGAAGTCGAAGCGCACCTCGAGGCCGGCGGCGGAAAGCGCCCGGTCGTCGTTTTCGAGGTGGGGCACCGGGCAGTCCACATCCACGTTGGCCAGCTCGCCCAGGGCGCGCAGGTTCTTGCCGTACTGGCGCACGGTGGCGCGCAGCTTGGCGATGTAGGCGGCGCGGGCTTCGGTGGTGATGTGGCGGGCGGCGTTGCAATGGCGCTCCCGCTCCTGGTACTGGGTTTCGCGCTCGGTGACGTCGGCGCGCAGGCGGCCGGCGAGGGTGAGCACGGTGTCGTCGGTGACCCAGTCGCCGTCGGCAAGGCGCTGGCGCAGGCGGTCGAGCTCGGACCGGGCCCCGCGGGCGTCGCCGTATTTTTCGGCGAGGAGGGCGTTTTGCTGGGCGTCACGCCAGTCGGCGGGCATGCCGCGGCGCAGCCGGCGCAGGCGCAGGATGCGGCGGGCCTGCTCGGTGCGGCGCGGCGTGGCAGCGTCGGTGAGCTCCTTCAGGCGGCGGGTGAGGCCGTTGATGGCGCCCTTGCGGCGGTCGAGTTCGATGTCGATGCCGCGCAGGCGCTGGTCGATGGTGTCCACCTGGCCCTTGGCCTCGGCGCGGGCAGCGATGGCGGCAGTGAGGCGGGCTTTTGCTGCCGGAAGGGCGGCTTCGGCGGCGTCGAAGGCGTCGGCGCGGGCGGCCAGCAGCTGGGCGGCCTCGATGCCGTGGAGGCGGGCGCGCAGGGCGTCGGCTTCTTCCTTGGCGGCGTCGAGCTGCGGGCGGATCTCGCGCAGGCGGGCGTCGATGCTGTGCATGTCGGCGTCCAGCTGCTTGAGGCGTGCGGCGCGGGCGAGCTCGCCGAAGTGGAACTCGGCCGGCTTGCCCAGGTGGCGCGCACCGCGGCGCTCCCGGTGGTAGCCGTCGCGGGTGATCCACTCGGTCTCGCGGGGCTGGCTGCGGGCGGCGTCGGCGTCTTCGACGCGCTGGATGCGGTTGAGCAGGTCGACGAGCCAGCGGGGCACGGCGTCGGCGAAGCGGATCACCTCGGCCAGCGAGCCGCGGGTGGCCGGCGGGGCGGGTTCGAGTTCGGGGACGATGAAGTGGCGGAAGCGTTCCTGCTCGCCCAGGCCCCAGGCGGCGTGGCGGTCCTGCTCGCGTTCCAGCAGCAGCACGTGGCGGTAGGGGCGCAGCACGGCCTCGAGCGCACCCTGCCAGCCCGGATCGGTGACTTCGACGATCTCGGACAGGGCCCGGTGGGCGATGCCGGCTTCCTTCAGGCGGGCGCGGAAGCGGTTGACCTCCGGGTCGCCGGGCGAGCCGCGGGAATCGCGGGTGGCGCGCAGCTGGTTGGTGCGTTCCTCGAAGGCGGCGATGGCCTCGCGCTCCTGGCGTTGCAGGTGGAGCAGGCGGGCGTCAGCCTTGGCGTAGGCGGCTTCGAGGTCGACCGCAGCGTCGCCGGCCTCGCGGGCCAGGCGGGTGCGCAGGGCGCTGCGTTCGGCCAGCAGCTTCTCGGCGTCGCGCACTTCGTCGTGGGCGGCGAGGTGGGCTTTCTCGGCTTCGAGATCGGCGCTGCGGGCGGCCTTGCGTTCGGCGTCGGCGGCGGCCTTCTCGGCCTCGACGCTGCGGATGCGCGTCTGGAGGTCGGCCAGTTCGAGGCTGCAGCGCTGCTGGTCGTCCTTGTCGCGGGCGATGTCGCTGCGGGCGTGGCCGATGTCGCGGGCGAGTTCGGTGGCTTCGAGGCGCGGCACGATCTCGGCGGCGAGGGCGCGGGCTTCGTCGTCGAGCTGCTTCCACTCAAGGAAGCGGTCGGCCTCCAGGCGCTTGGCTTCGGCCTGGGCGCGCAGGCGGTCGAGGTCGAGGCCGAGGGCGGCGAGCTCCCGCTCGGCGTTGTTCTGCTCCTCGCGGGCGAGGTCGTAGTTGTCGAGGACTTCCTTGTCGCCGAAGACGTCGAAGACGAGCTCCAGCAGCGCCTTGGGCGAGTATTCGCAGAGTTTGTCGGTGTCGCCTTGCTCCAGCGCCAGCACCTTGGCGATGGCAGGGGTGAGGCCGCCCCAGGCGAGGCGGCTCTGGTAGTCGCGGTAGCCGACCCACTCGACGGCCTTGTCTTCGTTGGCTTCCAGCGCCTCGATGGGCACGTCGCCGTCGGCGATGGCGTAGTCGCGGGTCCAGTCGCCGCCAGCGCGGCGGATGCGGCAGGCGAGGGTGACTTCGTCCTTCAGGCACGGGAAGAACGGTCGCTTGCCGGTGCTGCCCGGGCGGTTGGCGACCACCGCGCGGATCCACGCGAAGCTGCGGTTGGCGCGGCGAACGTAGCGGCGGAAGTCGCGCTTGCCGGAGCAGCGCAGGCCGAAGAGCGTGCGCAGGGCGTCGAGGAGCGTGGTCTTGCCGGAGCCGTTGGGGCCGACGATGGTGATGATCTGGGCGTCCAGCGGTAGGTTGAAGCGGCGCCAGTAATCCCAGTGGACCAGTTCGAGTTGCTTGATGTGGAACATGGGTGCTCAGTCGGTCAGGTCGTCGGGGTCGGCATCGGCGTCCGGCTCGGGGGCGCTGAAGGCGTCTTGGGCGGGCGGCGGGTGGCCGGCTTCGGAGAGCACCTCGCCGAGGGTGCCGTAGATGATGCGGTCGGCCATCAGGCGGTAGTCGAGCAGCACGTCGAGGAGCGGGCCTTCGTGGATCATGCCGCCGCGGCGCTCGATGAAGCCCAGCTGGGCGAGGCGCGACAGCAGCTTGCCCTGGACGTAGGTCTTGTGGCCCAGCACCGGGGCGAAGTCGGCGAGCAGCGAGGCCTCGGAGAGCGCGCCGGCGACTTCCTCGCCGTGGGCGAGGGGCGCGTCCTTGCCGAACATGTCGCTCTGGCCGTCGTCGGCGAGCTTCTGGCGGTTGATCTGGCGTTCGCGCTTGGGCAGCACGATGAGCGCCCAG
>NZ_CALAYQ010000044.1:0-4706 GCF_937894855.1 uncultured Zoogloea sp. | reverse complement strand
GGCGGCTGTAGCTGCCAGCGGCGTCGGGCTTGAGCTCGTCGAGGAGCGCGCAGAGCGTATGCACGATTTCGATGTTGGGCTTCTCGTTCCAGCCGCCCACGTTGTACACCTCGCCCGGCTTGCCGGTTTCGAGGATGGCGCGGATGGCGCTGCAGTGGTCGGTGACGTACAGCCAGTCGCGGATCTGCTGGCCGTCGCCATACACCGGCAGCGGCTTGCCGGCCAGCGCGTTGGCGATCATCAGCGGGATGAGCTTCTCGGGGAAGTGGTAGGGGCCGTAGTTGTTGGAGCAGTTGCTGGTGGTGACGGGCAGGCCGTAGGTGTGGTGCCAGGCGCGCACGAGGTGATCCGACGCGGCCTTGCTGGCGGAGTACGGGCTGTTGGGCTCGTAGGTCTTGGTCTCGGTGAAGGCCGGATCGTTGGGGCCGAGGGAACCATAGACCTCGTCGGTGCTCACGTGATGGAAGCGGAAGGCGGCCTTCGCGTCGGCATCCAGGCTCATCCAGTAGCCGCGGGCGGCCTCCAACAGCGTGAAGGTGCCATTGACGTTGGTGCGGATGAAATCGCCCGGGCCGTGAATCGAGCGATCCACGTGGCTCTCGGCGGCAAAGTGGACGATGGCCCGGGGCTGGTGCTGGGCGAGCAGGCGGTCGATGAGCGCCCGGTTGCAGATGTCGCCCTGCACGAAGATGTGACGCGCGTCGCCCTTGATGGAGGCGAGGTTCTCCAGGTTGCCCGCGTAGGTGAGGGCGTCGAGGTTCACCACCGGCTCGTCGCTCACGCGCAGCCAGTCGAGGACAAAGTTTGCACCGATAAAGCCGGCGCCGCCGGTAACGAGAATCATCGAAAATCCTTGGGAAAGCTGATCATGGCGCGAGCGGCGCGGCCATCAGAGGCCGCCAGCCGCGCCGGAAGGTGGGGGATTATGACACTTCAGGCCACGCCGGGTCAGGCTGGACGCGCCTTGAAGGACATCGGCAGGCAGTTTGGGCGCGGGGATCAAACTCCTGCCATCTCGTGCCGTTATAAGCGTCGGAGCGGGTTTTCAAGCGCAATCCGCTGTTTTGGCGCGAGAGAGGCTGGCAGAGCATGATGAAATTCATCGGGGCGGATCCGCAAGGCCTGCTGCGGGAGGTCTTCGTGCCGGCCGTCGTGTCATTGCTGCTGTCGATAACGGTGGGCTGGCTGGCCATCCAGCGGATCGACGAAGCCAACCGGGCCGGGCGGGAAAACGCCTTCGTCCTCGAGACCAACGAGATCACGCTGAAGATCGAGGAGCGCTTCAAGGCCTATCGGCAGGTGCTGCGCGGCGCCCGGGCGCTGTTTGCGGCGTCCCAGGAGGTGACCCGCGCCGAATGGCGGGATTACGTCACCGGGCTGCGCCTTCAGGCCGACTTCGGCGGCATCCAGGGCGTCGGCTTCGCGGTGCAGGTGCCGGCGGCACAACTGGCGAGCCACGAGCAGCGGGTGCGCGCCGAAGGCTTCCCCGATTACCGGATCAGCCCGCCGGGCCGGCGCGACATCTACAGCGCGATCGTCTATCTCGAACCCTTCGACTGGCGCAACCAGCGCGCCTTCGGCTACGACATGTACTCGGAGCCGGTGCGCCGCGAGGCGATGGAGCGCGCCCGGCTTCTCGGCGTGCCTGCGCTGTCGGGCAAGGTGCGGCTGGTTCAGGAAACCACCACCGACGTCCAGGCCGGCGTGCTGCTGTATCTGCCGGTGTTCCGCACAGGCGCGCCCCTCGAAACCCCGGCCCAGCGCGCCCAGGCCTTCGTTGGCTGGGTCTATGCCCCATTCCGGCTCGGCGACCTGATCGTCGGCACCCTCGGCGAGTCGACCAGCCGCATCCGCATCTACGACGGCCACGGGGAAGAACCGGCCGCACTGCTCTTCGACAGCGACCCGAAACGCACCGCCGACGGCAAGGGCCTGACGCGCAAGGCGGTGCTCGAACTGGACAACCGGGTATGGACGCTGATCTTCGACGAAGCGCCCCAGCTGGCCCGGGGGCGCGGCAGCGCAACGGCCGAGAAGACCGCCGTGGTGCTGATCGGTGCGCTGTTCGTGCTGCTGGCGGTGTCCTTCACCGCGGCCCGCCAGCACGCCATCGCCCTTGACCGGACCAGCGCCTCCCTGCGCGCCAGCGAAGCCCGCTACAGCGCCCTGGTCAACCTCTCCCACGACGGCATCGCCTCCCTTGACCGGGATCTGCGCTTCACCTTCCTCAACCCGCGCCTCAACACCCTGCTGGGCTACCCGGACGGCTACCTCATCGACCGGCGCCTCGACAGCCTGTGGCCTGCCGCCGATCCGCCCCGTGTGCTGGCGCTGGTCACCCGGCTGCGCCAGGGCAAGGCCGCCACCTACGAGCAGGAGCTACGCCGGGCCGACGGCGGCCTGCTCACCGCCATCGTCACCGATGCGCCGCACCTGGACGCCGCCGGCAACCTGCAGGGCGCCATCCTGACCATCACCGACATCTCGGAGCGCAAGGCCTCCGAGCAGCGCATCCACTACCTGGCCACCCACGACGCCCTCACCGGGCTGGCCAACCGAGCCCAGTTCCTCGACCAGATGAACACCAGCCTGCTGCTGGCGATGCGCCACCGCACGCGCTTCGCGCTGCTGTTGCTCGATCTCGACCGCTTCAAGGAGGTGAACGACACCCTCGGCCACGCCGCCGGCGACGCCCTGCTGATCGAAGCCGCCCGCCGCATGCAGCAGGGCCTGCGGGCCAGCGACCTGCTCGCCCGCCAGGGCGGCGACGAATTCATGGTGCTGCTGCACGACGTCCACAGCCCCGACGAAGCCGAAGCCGTCGCCGGGAAGATCCGCCAGGCCATCCGCCAGCCCTTCACCCTCGAAGGCACCGAGCAGCACATCTCGGTGAGCATCGGCATCGCCCTCTACCCCGAGGATGGCACCGACATCGAAACCCTCACCCGCCACGCCGACGCCGCCATGTACCGCGCCAAGGCGACGGGACGCAGCAAGACCGACCTTCCTGCCCGCATCACCCCCGGGAACGCATAGAATCCCGTCATTCACCCACGCGTCCAGTCCAACCGGAGACCCCATGTCCCGCCACACCAAGATCGTCGCCACCCTCGGCCCCGCCTCCTCCGATCTCGCCACCCTCGAGCGCCTGGTTCAATCGGGCGTGGATGTGGTGCGCCTCAACTTCTCCCACGGCACCGCGGAAGACCACATCCGCCGCGCCAGCCAGATCCGCGAAGCCTCGCTCCTCGCCGGCCGCCCGGTGGGCATCCTGGCCGACATGCAGGGCCCCAAGATCCGCGTCGGCAAGTTCGAGGAGGGCAAGATCACCCTCGTCAAGGACGCCCCCTTCATCCTCGACGCAGCCCTCAGCACCCCCGGCGACGCCCACCGGGTCGGCCTCGATTACAAGGACCTGCCCCGCGACGTGAAGCCCGGCGACGTGCTGCTGCTCGACGACGGCCGGCTCAAGCTGGGCGTCGAGCGCGTACTCGGCCACGAGATCCACACCCGCGTGAAGGTCGGCGGCGAGCTCTCCAACAACAAGGGCATCAACCGTCAGGGCGGCGGCCTCACCGCGCCGGCCCTCACCGCCAAGGACATGGATGACATCAAGACCGCCGCCCAGATCGGCGTCGATTTCGTCGCCATCTCTTTCCCCAAGAGCTCGGCCGACATGTACATGGCCCGCCAGCTGCTGCGCGCCGCCGGCAGCAGCGCGGTGCTGATCGCCAAGATCGAACGCACCGAAGCCGTCGCCAACCTTGAAGAAATCCTCGACGCCTCCGACGGCATCATGGTGGCCCGAGGCGACCTGGCCGTCGAAGTGGGCGACGCCGCGGTGCCGGCCCTGCAGAAGCGCATGATCCGGCTCGCCCGCGAGCGCAACAAGCTCACCATCACCGCCACCCAGATGATGGAATCCATGATCCTGAGCCCGGTACCCACCCGCGCCGAGGTCTCCGACGTGGCCAACGCGGTGCTCGACGGCACCGACGCGGTGATGCTCTCCGCCGAAACCGCCTCCGGCAAGTTCCCCATCGAGGTGGTCGAATCCATGGCGCGCATCTGCCTGGAGGCCGAGAAGTCCGCCGAGGTCACGATGGACCGCGACTTCCTCGACCGCATCTTCACGCGCATCGACCAGTCCATCGCCATGGCCGCCATGTGGACCGCCTACCACCTCAAGGTGAAGGCCATCGCGTCCCTCACGCAAACCGGCTCCACCGCCCTGTGGATGAGCCGCCTCAACAGCGGCGTGCCCATCTACGCGCTCACCCCGGAAACCTCCGCCCGCAACCAGATGACGCTCTACCGTGAGGTCTATCCGCTGCTGATGTCTCAGGTACACGCCGACCGCGACGTGCTCCTGTGGGAAGCCGAACAGATCCTGCTCGAGCAGGGCGTGGTCACCTACGGCGACCTCATCGTGCTCACCATCGGCGAGCCGATCGGCGCCGCAGGCGGCACCAACACCATGAAGATCGTCCGCGTGGGCGACACGCCCAAGCCGGGTATCGTGTAACCGGTAACGCCAACAAGCAAATCTTGCTCCGGCCGGGTTCGCAGTCGGCATGCCGGCACGCTAGAATTCGGTTTTTTACGCCTACACCCGGCCGGGCTCACCGGCCACCGGAGAAAACACATGTCCCTCGTTTCCATGCGTCAGCTTCTCGACCACGCCGCCGAAAACGGCTACGGACTGC
>NZ_CALAYQ010000043.1:0-13457 GCF_937894855.1 uncultured Zoogloea sp. | reverse complement strand
AACTGGCTCCTATATGCCGGTCAGAGGTGGCTCTATTGTGGCGGTCAGTGACAGGTGTGGGGGCGCTTGCTGCGGTCGTGGCGTTGCGAGGGGGTGTAGCGGGCCGCCTGCACTATTTCGTGGCTCGATCAGGTGCTTCGTCGCCATACAATCCGTGCCCCCGGCGCCGCCTTCAGGCATCATGTCGGCCCTTACCGCTCACGGGGAAGCGCCGGGGTCTTTCCGCGTTTCCTGGCCCCTTTGGGGGGCCGGCCCGGCATCGCCCGGCCCCGGAGCCTAGAACAACCCGCCCACAAAGGCCCGATCATGTACCCCATCAACGACATCGACGCCCAGCTGCTGCTGGCTACCCTGATTGCTTCCAAGCGGCGCCCGGCCGAGCTGGTGGAGATTGTGGCGGCGGCCGATGTGCTGGGCTGCCCGGTGACGTCGGGCAACCTGTGGGCAGAATCCTTCCGGCGTTTTGCCACCCATGATCTGATGGTGGCGGTGGATGGCCGCTACACCCTCACGCCCGCGGCCCTGGCGCTGGGCGAGAAGCTGCCCAAGAAGGCGGATACCGCCGAGCGGGTGTTTCTGGTGCGCGAGCGCCTGTCGGAATACACGCCGGCCGAGAAGACCGCGTCGATCCCCATGAGCGTGGAGCAGATGGAGGCCGCCATGGCCGAGCACGCCGCCAATGCCAAGCAGGGCGGCAAGAACCTGCTGATGCCCAAGCCCAAGCTAACCGAAGAAGAAGAACAACGCCGCCGCGGCCCCCATCGCCGCTTCGGCGGCCGCGGCCGGGGCTGATCGCCCCGCGCGCGGCCTGATGGTTCAGGGTGCTTCGCTGCCCTGCGCCACCCACCAGCGCCGTCCGTTCCAGTAGAGCAATACGTCCGGCCCGGCTTCGGTGCCGAGCAGCACGCCATCGCCTTTCCAGCGGCGGGAGAGGTGCGCTGCAAAGCACTTCACCCCAATTTCGGCTAACGAGATCGGGGTGAAGGGATGTAATAAAGTCAGATTGATCGAATTAACAAATTTTTATTTATAGCGCAGACGCATTGTTTTTCTCCGTCGTTCGCAGGGCGTCAATTTTTTCCTTAGCGCCTGAACTAGCGTTTTGCTCTAGCTCGTTCATCGCCTCCACAAGTGAACCAGCACGATGGTAATCTTGCACTGCGGCTATAGCCTGACCTAGGGTATAGTCCGCCGGCGATTTCTGCAAATCAAGCAGCAAATTCTTTTTTACCTCGGCTCTTCTCCCGGTCATGGTTGCGTAAATAGCAGTTCTTGCCTGTTTAGAAAACAACTCTTCATCAAAAATTGCTTTTGTTCCCGTTAAAAAAGTAGCAGCCGCCGAGAACGCTGTTTTTACTGATTCCACTGACGAAACAGTAGAGGCAGTGGTAAAGAGCAGATTATAGAACCTTGATCCGCTATCGATTGAAGCTCTACGAATGAATAGCCCATCCCTTACTTCAGAGAAAAGGTAATCAGAGATCGATATGAGATCATAAGCCACCTCATTTCTTAACTTCTTTGCGTCATCATCGCGCCCCTCGCGAACCAAATTTCTAAAATCCAACTTACGCTCTTCCAAGTATTTTGAATCGGGGCCGAAGTACTTATCAGTTACAGTCTTAAAGTAAGACTCTTGGAAAAGCTGTCGTGGCTCTCCGCTATACTGACGCTTTTGCTCATCCAATGTCGTACAGCCAGACAAAGAGAGCAATACATAAAGCATAAAAAGGGTGATTATTTTCATATCCTCCTCCTCCCTATCAAGCTTGAAAAATTTGTTTTCCAAGGCACGCCTCGGCATGTAAACTCAGATTTACGACAGCTTAATTAACGCAGCATCACAAGGTGGCGGCTTGCCAATGCATCCCATCTGGCTTACTCCAACGTCCACCCCATACCCACCCTTCCTTAGCAAATGCCTCAAGAACCTGAGGAATCAATGCAAAATTCGGAGTGTCATCTCCGAACGCGTTTCTCGATGAGTCAAAGTCAACTGCACACCCCCAACTGTGCATCGATAGTCGGCTTGCTCCACGCATCAACCTAAAGTTATATCCTCCAGCATAAAGATTCATACCCCATTCATTGATCTTACTCTGGCTCATCTCGGAGGATTTCCAAATCTCATCGAAAATTTTAGCCAAACTATCCGCGCAACGGCGATGAATTCGAACACCGCTGCTTACTGGCATAAAATCCCATGCCGTCACTAGTTTCCAAGGGGTCTTGACTCGAACAAGATTTTCGGACTCCCATTTCATACTTGGCCCGCCATTCCTACCTCTCGGATTTCCATAGAAAGAGTCGACGTCGTTTTGATGCGGCCAGCTATTCATATCGCCTCCAATTTTTATGGACAATGAATTTCCTTTTTATGATAGCCTGCAACCATAGTCAGCAGGGATCACCAAGGTTCGTAAACTGAATATAGAAAAGTATTCTGCATATACAAGACAACTTTCACTTCCCGATGCAACGCTGCCCGCGTACCCCACGCCTCCCTGTTGCTAAATACAGCGACTTGTTGTTTCACCGAGAGACCCACCATGCGCTTTGGAATACTAGGACGGCGCTACTCACAGGCATGATTGCACTCCTCAGCGCTCAACCCGCCCACAAAGGCCCGATCATGTACCCCATCAACGACATCGACGCCCAGCTGCTGCTGGCTACCCTGATTGCTTCCAAGCGGCGCCCGGCCGAGCTGGTGGAGATTGTGGCGGCGGCCGATGTGCTGGGCTGCCCGGTGACGTCGGGCAACCTGTGGGCAGAATCCTTCCGGCGTTTTGCCACCCATGATCTGATGGTGGCGGTGGATGGCCGCTACACCCTCACGCCCGCGGCCCTGGCGCTGGGCGAGAAGCTGCCCAAGAAGGCGGATACCGCCGAGCGGGTGTTTCTGGTGCGCGAGCGCCTGTCGGAATACACGCCGGCCGAGAAGACCGCGTCGATCCCCATGAGCGTGGAGCAGATGGAGGCCGCCATGGCCGAGCACGCCGCCAATGCCAAGCAGGGCGGCAAGAACCTGCTGATGCCCAAGCCCAAGCTAACCGAAGAAGAAGAACAACGCCGCCGCGGCCCCCATCGCCGCTTCGGCGGCCGCGGCCGGGGCTGATCGCCCCGCGCGCGGCCTGATGGTTCAGGGTGCTTCGCTGCCCTGCGCCACCCACCAGCGCCGTCCGTTCCAGTAGAGCAATACGTCCGGCCCGGCTTCGGTGCCGAGCAGCACGCCATCGCCTTTCCAGCGGCGGGATAGGCGCGGCCAGTCCTTGATGGCGGGGTCGCTGCGCAGCAGCAGTCTGATGGGCTTGTCGTCTTCTTCCCAGATGGGCGTGGCAAAGAAGCGCTGTTTCTGGATGAGGTCGCAGTGCTTGCCGTGGGCGATCACGATGGTGAAGAGGCCCGGCTCAAAGCGCCGCCGAAAGCCCGACCAGGGATCGGACGCCCGATCGGCCACCGGGCTTGATACCGTGCCCGGCGGCAGCACCCACAGGCGGTCGGGCTTGCCGTCGCCGTCGAAATCTCCCTCCCATACTTTGGCGGGTTGGCCGTTGTAGGTGGGCGGTCCGGCGTCGCACAGGCTGGGGGTGGCAATGGCGGCGCCGCTGGCGGCAAGACTTGCGATGAAGGCCAGCGCAAGCCGGCGGGGGGCAAAACTCATGGGGTGGCGAGCCTCGTTTTCCAGTCGTTGAGGAAGGGTGTCGGGTCGATGAGATCGGTGCGGCGCATGAAGGGTACGCCATCGCGGCGCTTTGCGGAGGTGTCGGCAGATTTCTGGCTGAGGCTGCCGCTGGCATCGCCTTTGTACATCTCGAGATGCAGCATGGCGCTGGGCACGTTGATGCCAATCAGCAGGCCCACCTTGGCAATCGGCTGGCCGATCTTCACGGTGTCACCCTTGCGCAGGGTGCAGCCGGGCTTGATCTCGCCGTAGCGCAGCACGAAGTCGCCGTGGTCGATCTCCAGGGCGTCGGTTTCGGCGTAGAAGGCGTAGGGGTCGCGCAGCACCACGCCATCGCGCACCGCGTAGATGGTGCGGCCCACCGGGGCGTAAAGATCGCAGCCGGCGTGGGCGCGCTTGCCGCCGTTGCGGTTTGATCCGAAGGATCGCGGCGAGTGGGTCCAGTCGGCCGTGGCGGGCTGGGCGAAGGGAAAGCACGTGTCGCCGGGCGGCGGCACGCTCACGCTGCCCTCCACCACCGCAGCAAGGCGCTGCCAGGTGCGACCGCCGGGATCGATGCGGCCATCGACACCAAAGCCCGAGAGGCTCTGGAAGGCGCGGATCGCCTTGACGGTACCGGACGAACGCGGCGGACGACCGATAGCGCCATCCACCCCACCGGGGTTGATCTCCGGCCGCCCGAGCAGTTGGGCGGCCTGGGTAAGCAGCTGCTGGACGACGGTGACATCCGGTGCGAGGTTCTTGGCGCCCTTCTCCCATGCGCCAACCGATGCGGTGATTTCCATGATGGGTTCTCCAGGGTTTGGGCATCAACAGCAAAGGACTGCATCGCCCCTGCTGTTTAGCATAGTCGCTGACGGCAGCTTTTTGATGCACGGCCTTGCATGTCATGCAGGTCCTGTAGGTCGGACTTCAGTCCGACAACCGCACGTCAATCCGGCCGTGATGTCGGACTGAAGTCCGACCTACAGGATGGTGGTGGGGTGAGCGTCGTCCGGCACGCGTGGGCCTTGTTGCGGGGCGGTGAGGCGCCGTGGCTGATCAGGCACAGCCCTGTAGGTCGGACTTCAGTCCGACAGCGGTGCGTCAATCCGGCCGTGATGTCGGACTGAAGTCCGACCTACAGGATGGTGGTTGGGGGAGCGTCGTTCAGCACGCACGGGCCTTGTTGCGGGCGGTGAGGCACCCGGGCTGATCATGCACAGCCCTGTAGGTCGGACTTTAGTCCGACAGCGGTGCGTCAATCCGGCCGCGATGTCGGACTGAAGTCCGACCTACAGGATGGTGGTGTGGGGAGTGTCTTCCAGCACGCACGGGCCTTGTTGCGGGCGGTGAGGCACCCGGGCTGATCTGGCACAGCCATGTAGGTCGGACTTCAGTCCGACAACCGCGCGTCAATCGGGCCGCGATGTCGGACTGAAGTCCGACCTACAGGATGTTGATATCTGTGCGAAAAAAAGCCCGGTCATTGCTGACCGGGCCGTGGCGCGCTGGGAGGAACGCGCTTGAGGTAAACGTGGTGGGCTTATTCGGATCTGGCGATCATGAAGTCGACGATTAGCTTGACCTCGTCGTCCTTCAGGGCCGGGTTGCCGCCCTTGGCGGGCATGGCGCCCTTGTTGCCGTTGAAGCCTTCGATGGCGTGCTTGTAGAGGGTGTCCTTGCCCTGGGCGATGCGCGGGCCCCAGTCGGCCTTGTCGCCGAGTTTGGGTGCGCCGGCAACACCGGTCTGGTGGCACATGGCGCAGGTCTTCTTGAAGAGGGCTTCGCCCTGGCCACCGTCGGCGGCAACCGCGGCAACCGGCGCAGGTGCCGGCGCGGCGGCGGCGGGTGCGGCAGCGGGCGCTTCGGTCTTGGGGGCTTCAGACTTGCCGCAGGCGGCGAGCAGGCCAACGAGGATCAGGGGGAGCAGTTTCTTGGGCGACATGGTTTCTCTCATGATGAATCGGGGTGAGGCGCATGGTATGCGGCCAGGCCGCCGCGCCTCATTGACCCGAATCAATTGCCGCATTGCGCCTCAGAAACGCACCCGCACGCCCGCCGTAAGCGTCCGCGGCTGCGACAGCGTGCGGTTGTAGGGCTGGTTGTAGGCGTAGGTGTTTTCGGAATAGCCGCGGTCGAAGAGATTGACCACGCTGCCAAACACATCGACGGATTTCTCGAGCGCGTAGGTGGCGCTGGCATTGACGATGGTGTTGGCGCCCTGCCCGAAGCGCATGGTGCTGCTGTTGCTGGTGGTGTCGAGCAGCATCGCGCCGATATAGCGGACTTCGGCAAAGGTGCGCAGGCGTTCAAGGGGTTTCCAGTTGGCGCCCAGGCTGGCGAGATCCTTGGGCACGCCGGCCAGCTGCACGCGCAGCGGATCGGTGACGATGCCACCGTGGCGGGTGAGATAGGTTTCGGTGTGGGTGTACCAGCCATCCAGGCTCAGGTTGTGGTTGATGCGCCAGCTGCCGGAGAGCTCGATGCCGTGGGAGCGGCCGTCCTGATCGTTTGTGTAGTAGCGGGCCGAGCCACCGCAGCCGGGCAGCGCCGCGCCGCCGCAGATGAGCTGCACCTGGGCCGGCGCGCTACCGGCCTTGGCGGTGTAGGTGGCGATCATGTCCTTGATGTCGTACATGAAGTAGGTGGCCGAGAGGCTCAGCGGGCCCTTGCGGTAGTCGCTGCCCACTTCCCAGCCGGTGAGGGTTTCGGGCGCCAGATCGGGGTTGGCGATGGTGGTGCTGGTGCCGGTGCCGAAGGTGCGCGTCAGGTTGTTGAAGCCGGGCGCGCGGAAGGCCTTGTAAGCAGCGGCGCGCAGGGATGCGGCGTCGGTCAGCTCGTAGCGCAGCGCGAGGCTGGGGTTGAAGGCGGTCTTGTCGCTGGCGGGCAGATCGCCCCCGGTGGTGACGCCGGCGGCGGTGGTGCGGGTGTTGGCCCGGTCGCTGATGCGCCAGGTGTCGTAGCGGGCGCTAAGGGTGATCTCCAGCGGGTCGATGGGGAAGACGCGGGTCTGGCCGAAGAGGCCGGTGAAGGTCTGACGGCCTTCGCCGGAGGTGGTGCTGTTGAAGTTGCCTTGCGGGTTGGCGGGCGATCTGGGCGTGGTGTAGAAGTATTCGGTGTCTTCGGCCTTGAGGCCGCGGTAATCCACGCCAGCATCGAAGCCCGTCCATTTGCCCGACAGGCGCTGGCTGTAGGTGAGCGAGGCGCCCTGCTCCTGGTAACGCTGGTGTCCGTACTGGGTGTAGAACTCGACGACGTTGGAATTGACGCTGGCTGGGGTGAGGCTGGCGCTGTTGCTGTTGAGGCAGCTCGTGCCGCCCTGGTAGTAGCAGGTGCTGCCGTTGTACTTCTCGAAACGCACCTGCTGGGCCCAGGCGTTGGCGCTGAGGCTGCTGGTGCCGAAGGCCTTGGTGAGATTGGCGGCAAAATCCGGGCTGCGCTGGACGTTGCTGCCGTTCTCGTAGCTGATGTCCTGGTCCTGCACGTGGTAGCCCAGGCGCACGAAGCCCGACAGATCCGCCGCGGGCTTGAAGTAGGTGGTGAGCTGGACGTTGCGGTTCTCGGTGACCACCGCGCCCTTGTGGGGGAAGCGCCACAGGTATTCGGAGGGCGTCGTCTGGTAGCCGTCGGTGTGGTAGATGTCGGCGGCGAGGTGGAAGCTGAGGGCTTCGGACACCGCAAAGTTCTTCGATACCGCCACATTCACCGTGCCGCGGCTGCCCACCGACACCACGGCCTCGCCAGCGTTGTCCTTGACGCGCTTGCTCACCACATTCACCACGCCGGCCACGGCCATGTTGCCCCACAGGCTGGAGTTGCCGCCGCGCACGATCTCGACGCGCTCGATGTTGGAGAGGGGCAGCTTGAACCACTGGGTGGTCATGTAGAACGGATCGTGGATGGGCACGCCATCGAGCAGCACCAGCACCTTGGAATTGCCCAGGCCGCGCATCTTGGTCTGGTGGCCGGTGGGATCGGACTGGCTGGCCGGCACGCCGGAGAAGTTCATCCCGGGGATGTTGCGCAGCAGCTGGTCGAGGGTCTGCGCGGGGGATTCCTCGATCTCGGTGCGGGAGATCACGGTGGTGTGGAGCGGCATCTCCTCGACGCGGGTTTCGCTGCGGCTGGCGGAGATGGTCACCGCGTCGAGCTCGCGCGGCTCGGCATTGTCGGCGGCCAGCGCGAAGGGAGAATTCATCAATGCAATTGCGATGGCCAGCGGCCGGAGGGTGGTGTTCATGCCAGCTCCTATTTGTTCTTATTGGGGGTTTCAATTACAGGACTATTGGCAGGATTATCGACGCGACACTGCGACAGGCCGGTGCGGCATATCGCCACACCCGTGCCGCAGCGCGGCTGTAAAACACTGATTCACAAGACTTTGATGATGAACGCCGGGCAAGAGAAGGATGGACGCCACCCACCCCGGCGGCTACCATTCATTTCCTCGGCCAATCCGGATTCGGAAACGCCAATTAACATATGAAAATAGAACCGGAATTGATCTGAAATAAGTCGATGATTAAATCTGCGCTGATTGAAATCCGTTCCGTGCTGGGCGCGAGCCTCGTCGCCGTCGCGATGGCGCTGCCGCCCCACACCTTCGCCCACGACGCGGCGATGCACGCTGCGCCCACCAAGGCCACGCGGGCCGAACTCGCCACCGCCGCAGCTTTTGGCCCGGATGGCCAGCTCTACGCGGTGAGCAAGAATGGCGGCCACCTTCAGCTCATCCGCAGCCACGACGACGGCAACCACTGGAGCGCACCGCTGCGGGTGAACGCCCAACCCGAGCCCATCGCTGCCGATGGCGACAGCCAGCCGCGCATCGCCTTCAACCGCGATGGCGACCTGCTGGTGAGCTGGACCAAGCCCCTGCCCCGCCCCTACACCGGCGAGATCCGCCTCGCCCGCCTGCCCGTCGGCGCTGCCGCCTTCGATGCGCCGATCACCGTGCACCACGACCGGGCCGAGATCACCCACCGCTTCCAGAACATCCTCGCCGGGCCCGATGGCCGCATCACCGCGGTGTGGATCGACAAGCGCGACCAGGAAGCCGCCAAGGCGAAGCGGGAGCCCTACCGGGGCGCGGCGATCTACGCGGCCGTCTCTACCGATGGCGGACGCAGCTTTGCACCCGAGGTGCGGGTCGCCGATCACTCCTGCGAGTGCTGCCGCATCGCCCTCGCGGCCGACCGCGACGGCGCGCCCATCGCCCTGTGGCGCCATGTGTTTGCGCCCGACGAGCGCGATCACGCCATCGCCCGCCTGAAGCCGGACGGTTCGCCCGAGCGCGTCGACCGCGCCACCTTCGACCGCTGGCGGGTGGATGCCTGCCCCCACCACGGCCCGGCGCTGGCGGTGGATGAGGCCGGCACACGGCACGCCACGTGGTTCAACGTGAAGGACGACGAAGGCCGTGTCTTTTACGGGCGGATCGGCGTGAACACCGTCGAGGGGCAGATTCCGGTGGGCGGCCCGCGGGCGGCCCACGCCGACATCGCCATCGCAGGCGGCGTGCTGGCGATTGTCTGGAAGGAGTTCGACGGCGAGCAGAACCGCCTGCGGGGGATGCGCTCCACCGATGGCGGGCGCAGCTTTGAAACCTTCGAGATCGCCGCCACCGCCGGCGCCGCCGACCAGCCCCGGGCGCTGGTGAAGGGCGGCAAGCTCTACGCCTTCTGGCGTCAGGCGAACGAAGGCTTCCGGCTCTATCCGCTGCCCTGAGCGCCCGCCACCCAACCCAACGGCCTGCCTGATCCAATGATGAAATCCGCCCTCGCCGCCCTGCTCCTCGCCCTCGCCACCAGCGCAGGCGCGGCCACCGACGCCGGCAGCTTCACCCTGCTCGACCGCCACGCCGCCAGGGCCGTGACCGCCCCGCGCAGCGACGCCCGCCCGACGGTGGTCGCCCTGTGGGCATCCGACTGCGCCTATTGCAAGCAGAACCTGCACACCCTGGCAACACTCGCCAAGGCCAACCCGCAGCTGCGCATCGTCACCGTGGCGGCGGAGCTGCCCACCGCCGACACCGGGCCGGCGATCAACAGGACCGGCGTGAAGAGCGAGCGCCTCGCTTACGGCGACGATGTGCCCGAAGCCCTCGCCTACGCCATCGACCCCAACTGGCGGGGCGAGCTGCCGCGCACTTATCTCTTCGACGGCAAGGGCGGCATGCAGGCCCGCTCGGGCGTGATCGACGCGGCGGGCTTCAAGGCGGCGCTGGGGCTGAGGTAAGCGTCAGCGCGAGCGGGCCAGATCCACGTCGGCCCCATTGCGCTCGTCGGTGTAGGGCGCGGTGAGCACCGGCTGGCTGCTGGCGTGGCAGCTGACGATCACGTTGGAGAGCGGCTTGTCCCGGTGGAGCACCTCCACCCCGCAACGCCCGAAGACGCTCTCGATGGTGGCCAGCAGGTTGCGGGCGTAGGGCGTTTCCAGCCGCCCGTCGAGGATCAGGTTGGCGAGCAGCACGCCCTCCGGCGCCAGCACGCGACGGGCGTCGTGCCAGAACTCCCGGGTCACCAGATGGCCGGGAATCGACGTGTGGCTGCTGAACACATCCACCACCACCGCGTCGAAGCGCCGCTCGGTGCTCTTCACGTAACGGCGGGCGTCATCCACCACAAAATCGCCACGGATCGGCCCCCTGAGGAAACGCGTCTCGGCGATCTCGCGGATCTGTGGGTCGATATCGACGAAGGTGTAGCGGTTGAAGGTTTCCCGGTGCGAGAGGGTGAAGCCGCCGGCGCCCAGCACGAGGATGTCCTTTGCCTTGAAGCCGAGGTCTTCCAGCAGGATGCGGCGCAGGTGGGTGACGTACTTTGCGTAGCGTGGCGGGTCGTCGGCGTCGATCAGCGAGGCCAACGAGTTGTTCACGAAGAAGGCCCGGGCATCGACGCTGCCGGGTAGCGCCACCGGGGTCACGGTGTAGTCGGCGTAGGGCGTGTCGTGCACCTCGGTGGGCGGAAAGACGTTGATCGCCACCGCGCCGGCCGACGCCAGCGCAGCACCGGCCCAGCCCCGCCAGCCGGGCGCCGCCAGCCGCAGGCTGCCCAGCGCCAGCAGCAACGCGCACACCAGCACCGCCGCCGACACGCCCAGCCACTGCATCACCCCCAGCGACAGGCTCACCGAACCCAGAAAGCTCCCCAGCGTCGACCAGTACAGCGCGTAGCCACTCGCCTCGCCGGCGCGCATGTGCTTCATCAGGTTGGTGAGCACCGGCACCGTCTGCCCCAGCAGCCACGCCAGCGGGCACAGCACGCCGCCGATGAAGATCAGGTAGGCCACGCCGGCCGGCTGCAGGTGGGCGAACAGGCCATCCACCGTGAGCCGCGCCAGCCCGAGCCCGGCCAACACCGCCGAGATCAGAAAGTTGCGCGCCACCACCTGGGTGAAGCGCTCGCTCACCTTCGCGCCGGACGCGTAGCCCAAAGCCAGCGCCAGCAGAAAGAAGCCGATAGTCGGCGCCGTGACCACGATGGCGCTGCCCACGTGGGGCACCAGCCGGCGCAGGGCGATCACCTCCGCCCCGAGGGAGCAGAAGCCTTCGATGAAGACGATCAGGTAGAGCAGGTGTCGGGGCATGGCGGGCGATGCATGCAGGTTCGGCGGGCCGCCATTATGACGCCCGCCGGGGTCAATCCGCCCCGGCCAGCGCAGCCTGCCATGCGGCCACCATCGCCGGGTTGAAGGCCTGATGTCCGCAGCCATCAATCCACACCAGCCGGCTACCGGGTATTGCAGCGTGAAGGCGCTCGGCGTTGGCGGGCGGGCACACCTGGTCGTCGCGGCCGTGGATCAGGGTGACGGGCAATCCGCCGAGCGTGCCGCAGCCGGCCAGGCACTGAGCCTCGTCCAGAAAGCACCCGGCCGCCAGGTAATGGCCCTGCAGCCGGTACTTGCGCGCCAGACGGTCGAGCTCGTCTGCCGGCAGATCGGGCAAGCGCGGCGCGGTAGGTTCGGCCACCGCGGATTCGTAACGCGCCCAAGCCAGCGCCGCGGCACGGGCGACAGCCGGATCGGGGCTGTCAAGGCGACGCATAAGCGCGGCCAGCAGATCGCTCCGTTCGCCCTCCTCCACGCCCGCCGCCAGCGCCTGCCAGGCCGCCGGGCAGTGCTCGGCGAGATCCTGGAAGAACCACCGCACATTGCCCATGCCCGGCAGAAAGCTGCTCCGCAGCACCAGCCCTGTCACCGCCTGCGGGTACGCCATCGCGTAGGCCAGCGCCAGCGTCGCCCCCCACGAGCCGCCCGTCACCCGCCAGCGGGCGATGCCCAGATGGGCGCGCAGGAGCTCGATGTCGGCGATGAGGTGGGCGGTGGTGTTGGCCCGCGTCTCGCCCGCTGGCTGCGACTGCCCCGCCCCGCGCTGGTCGAAGGCCACGATGCGCTGCCGGGCCGGGTCGTACAGCGACAGCAGACGCGGGCTGCATCCGCTGCCCGGCCCACCGTGGAGCACCAGCACCGGCTCGCCAGCCGGGTTGCCAGACACTGCTACCGCCAGCAGATGACGGTTACCCACCGGCAGGAGAAACGAATCGTCGTGCTCAGTCATCGGGGCGACACCGGAATCATGATTTTCGTGAGGCGCGAGTATGCCGCCCTTCGCAACAATCCGTCTCACGGCTGCGCCATTCCGGCGGGCCGCACTCAATCAACAATTGGAGACAAGACATGACCTGGACCACCCCCCAAGCCTGCGATCTGCGTTTCGGTTTCGAAATCACGATGTACATCGCCGCCAAGTAAGCCACCCCGCGTTTGCGGCCCGGCCCCCCGGCCGCAAACGCCCCTCAGGGCATCGCCATGTTCATCCGAGTTCTCGGCTCCGCCGCCGGCGGCGGGTTTCCCCAGTGGAACTGCAACTGCGCCAACTGCCAGGCCGTGCGCGCCGGCGAGCCCGGCTTTCTGCGCCGCACCCAGTCGTCCATTGCGGTGAGCGCCACCGGCACGCGCTGGACGCTGGTCAATGCCTCGCCCGACATCCTCCAGCAGTTCCAGGCCTTCCCCGGCAGCTGGCCCGCCGAGGGGCTGCGCGGCTGCGGCGTGGAATCCGTGGTGCTGGTGGATGCCCAGATCGACCACACCACCGGGCTCTACATGCTGCGGGAAAAAGGCAGCCCGTGGCCAATCTGGACTACCGACCCGGTGTATGAAGACCTGACCCGCGGCAACCCGATCCTGCATCTGCTCGAACACTACTGCGGCGTTAGCCGCCAGCCGATCCCCGCAGACGGCGCGCACTTCCACCCGCAAGGCGCCGAGCGCCTCGACTGGCAGGCCCTGCCGCTGGTCTCCGCTGCGCCTCCTTACTCGCCCCACCGGGGCGCGCCGGTGCCCGGCGACAACGTGGGGCTGGCGATCGCCGACCCCGCCACCGGCCGCCGGGTGTTCTACGCCCCCGGCCTCGCCGAGATCGACGACGCGCTGTTTGCCACCATGGCCGAGAGCGACTGCGTGATGGTGGACGGCACCTTCTGGACCGACGACGAGATGATCGCGATGGGGCTCTCGAAGAAGCGCGCCCGCGACATCGGCCACCTGGCCCAGAGCGGCCCCGGCGGCATGATCGAACAGCTCGCCCGCCTGCCCCGGCATGTGCGCCGCATCCTCATCCACATCAACAACACCAACCCGATCCTCGATGAAGCCTCGACGGAGCGGGCCATCCTCGCCGCCGCCGGCATCGAGGTCGCCTTTGACGGCATGGAGATCGAACTGTGAACGCCCCCCAACCCTGGACGCCCGAAGAATTCGAAGCCCAGCTGCGCGACAAGGGCGCGGCCTA
>NZ_CALAYQ010000042.1:0-13443 GCF_937894855.1 uncultured Zoogloea sp. | reverse complement strand
ACGCTCCCTGTGTTCGTCACTCAGGACGATAGGGTACAGGGGTGGGAGATGTGTGTAATGGGATGCGTTAAATCGTGTAACGCCTGGCGCCTGCCGCGAGCCAGTCGCGCACGCCTTCGCCGGCCCGCCGGCCGCTGGCGAAGCAGGCGGTGAGCAGGTAGCCGCCGGTGGGCGCCTCCCAGTCGAGCATCTCGCCAGCGCAGAACAGGCCGGGCTGGCGCTTCACCATCAGGCCGTCGTCCAGTTCCTCGAAGCGCACCCCGCCGGCGCTGCTGATCGCTTCGTCCAGCGGCCGCGGCGCCACCAGACGCACCGGCAGGGCCTTGATGGCGCTGGCCAGGCGGGTCGGGTCGGCCAGATCTTCGGCGGGCACGCACTCGCGCAGCAGGGCCATCTTGAGCCCGGCGATGCCGACCCGGCTCTGCAGGTGGCTCGCCAGCGAGCGGGCGCCGCGGGGATGGGCGACCTCGGCCAGCACCCGCTCCAGCGGGCGGCCGGGGGCGAGGTCGATCTCCAGCAACGCCTCGCCGGCGGCCTCGATGCGATCGCGGATGGCGGCCGACAGGGCGTAGATCAGGCTGCCCTCGATGCCGTCGGCGGTCAGCATGGCTTCGCCGACCCGCGGCGGTGCCGCGTCGCCCGCCACGCGCATCGCCACCGACTTGAGGGGCTGGCCGGCAAAGCGGCTCGCCAGATGTTCGCTCCAGCCCGCCGCAGCGCGGGGCGAGGCCACCAGAAAGCCGCAGTTGGCCGGGCGCAGGGGGGCCACGGCGATGCCCTTTTCCGCCAGCCACGGCACCCACGCGCCGTCGGAGCCGAGCCTGGCCCAGCTGCCGCCGCCCAAGGCCAGCAGGGTGGCGTCCGCCGTCACCGCCAGCGGCCCGGCGGGCGTGGTGAAGGCCAGGCTGCCGTCGGCGTTCCAGCCCGTCCAGCGGTGGCGCGCGTGGATGCGCACGCCGGCTTCGCGCAGGCGGTGCAGCCACGCCCGCATCAGCGGCGCGGCCTTCATCTCGGCGGGAAACACCCGGCCCGAGGTGCCCACAAAGGTGGACACGCCCAGCGCCTCGACCCAGTCGCGCAAGGCCTGGGGAGAAAATGCCGTCATCATCGGTTCAAGCTCGGCGCGGCGCGTGCCGTAACGGGACACGAAAGCCTCGAACGCCTCGGAATGGGTGATGTTGAGCCCGCCCTTTCCGGCCAGCAGGAACTTGCGCCCCACCGACGGCATGGCGTCGAAGACATCCACATGAATGCCGGCGGCGGCCAGGGTTTCGGCGGCCATCAGGCCGGCCGGCCCGCCGCCGACGATGGCGACGCGGACGGTGCTGCGAGAGGGGGCGGAGGCGGCGGACATGCGGTCGATGACTGTGACAAAGGCGGAATTGTAGTTCGAGGCGGGCAGCTACAATGCCCATATCAGGCGGCGGGTCATCTCGCCAGCCAGCCACAGAGGGGTTTCCGATGATGGGTATCAAACCGAAGGCCGCGGCGACACTGCTGGTCGCTGCGTTGTGTGGGCTGGCCTTGCCGGCCGCGGCGGCGACGCCGGCGGATGGACGCGACATCCTCGCGCGGCTGCAGAAAGGCACGCCGGTGGAGCAGAAGGCCGCCATCGACGCCGGCCGCAAGGTGGCCCAGTTCTGCGCCAACTGCCACGGCGAGCAGGCCGGTGCCCGCTATGCCGAGCTGCCCAACCTGGCCGGCCAGCATCCCCTTTACCTGCTCAATCAGATCGAGGTCTTCCGCACCGGCCGGCGCCTGGAGCCCTTCATGCAGGGGCTGGGCAAGGCCCTCAGCGCCGAAGAGAAGGCCAGCGTGGCCTACTACTATGCCAACCTGCCGGCGACGCCGTCGGTGGCCACGCCGGGCCCGCGCTCGGCCGAGGGCGGCCAGCTGTTTGCCCGCAACTGCGTGCGCTGTCATGGCCCCGAGGCGCGCGGCGGCGAGAACTTCCCGCGGCTCGCCGGCCAGCAGCCGGAATACCTGCGCCAGACCCTCAAGCGCTACCTGAAGGGCGGCCCGGAGCGCATCTACCCGCCGATGACCGCCGCGGTGATGGCCCTGGGCGAGCAGAACATCGAGGCGGTGGTGGCCTCCCTGTCCAGCCTCAAGTAGCCCGCTCCAGGGCTGCTGGCGGGCGGGCCAGGGTGATGGGAGTCCCGCGCCGGGCGCGCTGCAGTCGTCGGGCAAGACTTCTGCCCAGCAGGTCAGGCCAGCCGGGGGCCGGCACCACGATTCCGGTGCAGCCGAGCTGCTCGGCCAGATCGAGGATGCCAGGCACGGGCGGTGCTTCGCGGAACAGACCGTGGCAGACGATGCCGGCGTCCCGCAGGGGCCGGGCGGCTTCTTCCAGAAATACCCGCGACCGAGCCTCGAAGTGGCGGTGGATCTCCTGCTCGGTGCGGAAGCGCCGCACCGTCCAGTGGCACACCGGCGCGACGATGTAGAGCAGACACACCGCCACCGGCCCGGCCTCCCGATGAATCCGGAGCGCGTGGGCAATCCCCCACTTCGACGCCGCAGTGGCGTCGATGGGGATCAGCAGCCGGTGACGGGCGTGGTCTTCCGGTTGTGCGGCGGCGGTGTTCATGGTCGCGCGCTCCGTGTCAGGGGGCGTCGGCGCCGGGCGGCGCGGCGGGGGGATGATCCCGGCGGTAGGCCGCCTGCAGGCCGCGGCGGAGCCGTCGCAGGTAGAACGGCCCGGTCAGCGCGACCAATGCCGGCATCGCCATCACCATCTGGGCCAGAAAGAGCAGGGGTTGCGGTACGTCGAGGCCGGTCGGCGGGCGCAGCAGCCAGGTCACCAGCACCAGGCTGGCGATCACCGAGATGCGCTCGACAATGTCCGCTTCGACCGATCTTGCCTTCTCCAGCACGCCCGGCCAGTCGCGCACGGGCCAGGCCCGCAGGCGTGGGAACAGGCTGACCAGTACCCATTGCAGCCAGCGTGACCGGAGGATCGGGCTGGCGGCCGACATCACAGCACCTGGAAGGCCAGGATGGCGACGCAGGTTGGGGGCAGCGCGGCCAGGAACAGGCCCATCGGGCTGATGGATTCGTCGTCGAAGTTCGATTTGAGGATCGCCACGCCAGCGGGGTTCGGCGCATTGGCGATGAAGGTGAGGCCACCGCCCGTCACCGCGCCGGCGACGATGGCGTACTTGAATTCGGGCGACACGCCGTCCACCAGCGAGGCCAGGTAGGTCAGTGCGGCGTTGTCCGTCAGGGCGGTCAGCGCGGTGGCGAGGAAGTACAGCAGGGTCGGCTCCACGCCGACCAGCGCCTGTTGCAGCCACCACTGCTGGAGCCCGCCGAGCACCACCAGCCCGGCCAGGAAGAACGCCACCAGCAGGCCTTCGCGCAGGATCAGGCGGTCCTGGTGGGTCTTGTAGGCTTCGGTGAAGCCCAGGAAGAACAGGAACAGCCCCATGAACACCACCGGGTGATGGGCGAAGAAGACTGCCCCGATCAGGAAGGCGAGATGAATCCCGCTGATCGTGACGGGGACCGGGGCGCGTTGGGTGTCAGGGTCGATCTGGCCCCGCTCGGCCAGCTCCTCGCGGAAGAACCACGTGAGGATGATGGCATTCGCAAACACTGCGACGGCCGCCTTCCAGCCGAAGTGGGAGATCATGTAGAGGGTGTCCCACTGCCACTTCGCGGCGACCATCAGCACCGGCGGCGCGGCGAAATGGGTCAGCGTGCCGCCGATGGAGACATTCACGAAGAGCATCCCCAGGGTGGCG
The DNA here is from genome assembly GCF_937894855.1 of uncultured Zoogloea sp. Lineage (NCBI taxonomy): Bacteria > Pseudomonadati > Pseudomonadota > Betaproteobacteria > Rhodocyclales > Zoogloeaceae > Zoogloea > uncultured Zoogloea sp. Next base: position 9,697 of record NZ_CALAYQ010000042.1, on the reverse strand, counting down.
TACTTGAGCCGGTTGGACAGGCCCTGCTGGTAGTAACCGTCGCGCAGCATCAGCGCCGCGAGGGTCATGGCGGCCGGTTCGGTGATGAAGGAGCCCAGCAGCGGGACCACCGACAGGCACAGGAAGTAGGTCGCCACGGCGCGATGGATCGGAATCACCGACGCCAGCAGGCGGACCACGCCGATTACGGTGCTCACGATGGGGCGGCTGGCGGCGATCACCATCACCACGAACACGAACATCGGTTCGGTGAAGTTGCGTCCTTCCAGGTAGGCCACCGCGGCATCCTGCCCCGACAGACAGAACAGGGTGGCGACCAGTACGAATGCCCATAGCCCGAACACCACCTCCACCTCGGCGAGCAGGTGCCACAGCCCGGCGTGACGGGGCTGGAGGTGAGCCAGATGGGCGAAGAAGCGGGTCGAGAACGTGTGGGCGACGGCGACCGCAAAGATTGCGGCAGCGGCGATTTCAGGCGCAGATGCGGCCAGGGAGAGCATGATCCGGGAACAGTGAGGAGTTGGCCTTACGGTACCCGGCCGCGCCGCCCCGGGAAATCCGGGAAGCACTTAGCGGAATCACGTACGTGTTTCCCTTGTTACGCGATCGGGGCGCCGGCTTCACAATGGCGCCATCTCCAACTGTTCGGCGTCCTTCTTGCGCAAGCGTCTGCTCCCCCTCGTCTTCGTCAGCCTGTACATCGCCCTGGATGCGGCGAGTTTCATCCATCCGCTGCACGGGCTGAACATCACGCCCTGGAACCCTGCGCCGGCCCTCGGGCTGGTCTATGTGCTGTGCCAGGGGCCGCTGGCGCGCGGGGCGTTCGTCGTGGCGGTGGTGGCCAGCGAGTTCCTCGTGCGGGATGTATCCCCCGAATGGTGGCGCAGCCTGTTGTCGGCGCTGATGCTCGCCGGCGGCTATCTGGCCCTGGCGGAAGTGCTCCGCCGGCGCATGGAGCCCGGATCGCTGCTCGACGGGCGCTCGGCGCTGCTGGGCTGGATGGTGCCGGTGGTGCTGGGCACACTCCTCAACAGCGTGGTCTTCATCACCGGCCTCTGCGCGCTGGGGCTGCTGCCGGCCGAGGGCTGGCGCGGTGGTGTGCTGCAGTTCTGGGTGGGCGACATGGTGGGCATTGCGCTGGCGATGCCGCTGTTCTGGTGGCTGGCCGGCGAGCGCGGCCGCCTGATGCTGAAGGCGGCGCTGCTGCGCTGGGAAACCCTGGGCTACGCGCTGCTGTGCGTGGTGGCCTTGCTGGTGGCCTTCGGGCTGGGCGGCGGCAGCGGGTTCAAGCTGTTCTACTGGCTGTTCGTGCCGATCGCCTGGGCGGCGGCGCGCCAGGGCATGGCCGGCGCCATCGTGTCGGCCATGCTGCTGCAGATCGGGGTGATCGTGGCGGTGCAGTGGCTCGACTTCAGCGCGGTGACGGTGGCCGAGCTGCAGATGCTGGCCTTCGTGATGGCGTTGATCGGCTTTCTCATCGGCGGCGTGGTGGATGAACAGCGCCGCACCAGCGACGAACTTCGCCAGACCCTGCGCCTCGCCGCCGCCGGCGAGATGGCGGGCGCCCTGGCCCACGAGCTCAATCAGCCGCTCACCGCGATGGGCGCCTACGCCTCGGCCTACGACACCCTCAAGGCGCGGGGTGAGAGCGGGGCGCGGCTCGATGCGGCCATCCACGGCATGCGCAGCGAGGCCCGCCGGGCCGGCGAGGTGGTCCAGCGGCTGCGGGATTTCTTCCGCACCGGGGCCACCCGTCTCGAGGACGTGGCGCTGGGCAGCCTCGTCGAGGCCGCCGCCGAACATTACCGGGACAAGGCCGCCGCGGCGGGGATCGCCTTCACGGTGAACGAGGTGCCGGACATCCACCTGCTGGCCGACCGGCTCCAGCTGGAAGTCGTGCTGCGCAACCTGTTGTCCAATGCCTTCGACGCGGTGCAGGCGCAGGCCACGGGGCCTCGCTGGGTCAGCCTCAGGGCCGACGTCCCGGCGGACGATCAGGTCTGCATCTGCGTCGAGGATTCCGGCCCCGGCCTCACGGCGCGGGAGCTCGGGCTCGTCTTCGAATCCTTCTATTCCGGCAAGTCGAACGGGATGGGCCTGGGGCTGGCCATCAGCCGGGCCATCGCCGAGGCGCACGGCGGCAGCCTGACGGGCGAGGTCGCCGGCCACGGGCAGTTCAGGCTCGTCCTGCCGATCCGGGAAGCCATCACACCATGACCGACAATCTGACCGTATTCATCGTCGACGACGACCCCTCGGTGCGCGACGCGCTGGGGCTGCTGCTGGGCATTCACGACTACCGGGTGGCCATGTTCGCCGACGCCGACAGCTACCTGCGGGCCTTCAAGCCCCACTGGCGCGGCTGCCTGCTCCTGGACATCCGCATGCCCGGCATGGATGGGCTGACCCTGCAGCGCACCCTGCTCGATCAGGGCGCCAGCCTGCCGGTGGTCATCATGACCGGCCACGGAGATGTGGATTCGGCCCGGGCGGCGTTTCGCGCCCAGGCGGTGGATTTCCTCGAGAAGCCCATCGACGAGGGGCGGCTGCTGGCGGCCATCGGCGAAGCCTTCTCGCGCCAGCGCGAGACCATCGACGCCGCGGCGAGCCGCGACCAGGCGCGCCGCCGCATCGACGGCCTGACCCAGCGGGAGCGCGAGGTGATGGAGCGGGTGGTGGCCGGGCGCCACAACCGCGAGATCGCGGCCGAGCTGGCGATCAGCCCGCGCACCGTCGAGGTCCACAAGGCGCGGATGATGGACAAGCTGGGGGTGGCCAGCGTGGCCGAGCTGGTGCGCCTCAGCCTGGGCTGAGGGCGGCCTTGCTCGCCCGGCCGGCGTTGCGGTCGTGGGCGATGGACATCAGCATCCCCAGCGAGATGCACAGGATCACCAGCGCGGTGCCGCCGTAGCTCATGAAGGGCAGCGGCACGCCGACCACCGGCAGCATGCCCGTCACCATGCCCATGTTCACGAAGGCGTAGGAGAAGATACTGAGGGTGAGGCTGCCCGCCAGGTAGCGGCTGAAGCGGTCCTTGGTGGCGAGCGCGATGGACATGCCCCGCAGCACGAGCAGGATGTAGATTGCCAGCAGCACCAGCGCGCCGACCAGCCCGAGCTCCTCGGCCAGCACCGCGAAGATGAAGTCGGTGTGGCGCTCGGGCAGAAAGTCGAGCTGCGTCTGCGTGCCCAGCCCCCAGCCCTTGCCCCACACTCCGCCCGACCCCGTGGCGATCATCGCCTGGATGATGTGAAAACCCTTGCCCAGCGGGTCGGACGTGGGGTTGAGCATGGTGCATACCCGATGCTTCTGATATTCGCGCAGCAGCGGCCAGGGCCGGTCCTTCTCGCACAGGCTGTCGCCGAACAGCAGCAGCACCACCACGATGGCGAGCACGCCCACCACCAGCGGGGCGATCCACTTCCACGGGATGCCGGCCAGAAACAGCACGAAGAACCCGGCCAGGAAGACCAGGATCGCCGTGCCCAGGTCGGGCTGCTTGGCGATGAGCAGCACCGGCAGCATCAGCAGGCCCACCGCCGCGAGGTGGTCGCGGTGGCGCAGCGCCCCATCCCGATGAAAGTAGAACCAGGCCAGCATCAGCGGCGCGGCGATCTTGAGGATCTCGGATGGCTGGACGCGGGTGAAGCCCAGGTTCAGCCAGCGCTGGGCGCCCTTCGAGATGTCGCCGAACAGGGCCACGGCGATGAGCAGCACAATGCCCACGATATAGAGCGGCGGCGTGACGACGCGCAGGCGCTGGGGTGTCACGTGGGCCGCCGCGAGCAGGCAGGCGACGCCCACCGCCAGATTGGTGAGGTGGGCGTTGATCCGCTGGGGTGACGCGCTGGAGATGATCAGCGTGGCGAAGGCGAGCAGGACGACGGTGAGCAGCAGGAGGGGCCGGTCGAGAGGCGCGAGCAAGGTGCGCCACGCGCTGCCGGCCTTGAGGAGCAGCGAATTGTTCATGCGGGCAGGGCGGCTGGCCATCACTGGCCGGTGACCATCGACTATAGCCATCCGCCGCGCCCGGGATAATTCGGGAGTCGCTTAGGTTTCCTGCTTAGGGGTGTCCCTTAACGGGAGCTGGGCCGGGCACCGGCTGGCGCCCGGCTGCAGGGGTCAGCGGATGATCGGCACGCCGCCGTCCGGCCCGCCAAAGACGGCGGCGCCTTCCTTCACCACGCCGGTGACGCGGATCTCGCCCAGCTTGTCGGTGGGCGTCTTGAGGGGGTTGGCCGACAGCACGGTGATGTCGGCCAGCTTGCCGGTGGCGATGCTGCCCTTGATCTTCTCTTCGCCAAGCTGCCGCGCCGGCAGCAGGGTGAGGGCCTTCAGCGCGGTAAGCGGATCGAGCTGTTGGTCTTCGCCCACCGGGCGCTTCACCGCCGCGGCCATCACGCCGAAGGGCGACGGGGCGGTGAGGGCCGGATCGGCGTGGAGCAGGGTGGCGATGCCGCGGGCGTGGGCGCTGCCCGCCGGGGCGAAGCGGGCGGTGCGCTCGGGACCGAGCAGGTAATCGGCCAGCGCGGGCTTTGACAGCACCAGCCGCTGGGGCGCGAAGCTCAGGCTGGCGCCGGCCTCCTTGAGGGCGTCGAGCTGGTCGTCGCGGATGGTCTGGGCGCCCACCAGCAGCGGGTGGCGGTCCTTGGCCGGGTGTTTGGCGGCGGCGGCGCGGATCGCCCCGATGAACTGGTCGATGGCCGCGTCGCCGTTGGCCTGCACCGCCACCTGCCAGCCGTTGGCGTACGCGCGGGTGGCGAGCTCGGTGGCCACTTCGTCCGTCGCGCCGGGATAACCGGCAAACTTGGTGCGCTTGCCCGGCGGCGGCAGCTGGTAGGGCTGGGTGAGCCAGGCGCTGCGGTCTTCGGCCACGCCATCCAGCGCGAACGACACGCCGGCCAGGCGCAGGCGGCTCTTGTAGTACTTGGGCCCGATGCTCTTGTGGCCCTTGAGCACGCTGCCGGCGCTGGCCAGGTCGGCGTAGAAGGCCACGTCGAGCTTGAGGAGGCCGGCATCCGCCGCCTGGGTGTAGAGCGTGAGGTCGTCCGGCGTGGCGCGGGCCTCGACGGCGGTGGTGTAGCCGTTCTGCAGCATCAGGCTCTGGCCCTGCTGGATCATCGCCATCCGCTCGTCCTTCGGGAGCTGCGGCAGCGCGCCGAGCAGGGCGGTGGCGGCGGCGCCGTCGAGCACGCCGTCCGGCTCCTTCGAGCCCGGCCAGCGGCCAATGCTGCCCCCCGGTGGGTCGATGCTGTCGCGGGTGATGCCGGCGAGCTTGAGCGCCTCGCTGTTGGCCACCACCTGACGGCCGGAGGCATGGACGATCAGCACCGGCTTGTCGCGGGAGATGCCGTCGAGATCAGTGCGGGACAGCGGCCGCTGCTCGCGCAGGCGGCTGTCATCGTAGCCAAAGCCGATGGTCCACCCGAAGCGCTGGGCAAGCTCGCCGCGGCTCCAGTCACGCAGGGCGCGGAGCAGGCCGTTCACGTCGGCAACGCTGCCTTCCGGCGGCGACTGCAGCGGAGCCGCCACGGTGGCGAGGCCCAGGCGCGACATCTGGCCCCAGGCGTCAATGAAGCCCGGCACGACGGTCTTGCCGGCCAGGTCCACCACCTCGGTGCCCTCGCTCTTCCAGCGGGCCAGGATGTCCTTGCTCTTGCCCACCGCGATGATCTTGGTGCCCTTGATGGCGATGGCCTGGGCGCTCGGGCGCTTGTCGTCGAGGGTGATGATGTCGCCGTTGGTGAGGATGATGTCCGACAGGGGCGGCGGAGGCGGCGCCGGCGGGGCGGCGTTGGGGTCGGCCGGTGCGCCGGGCACGGCCGCGGTGGCCGGCGTGGGGACTGCCGGCGCCGCAGGCGCGGCCGGTTTGGCTGTCGCCGGAGCAGGCGCGGGCGTCGCCACCGGCTTGGCTGCGGCGGCCGCGGGCGCAGCGGCGGGTGTCGCAGGGGCCGGCTTGGCGGCCGTCTGGGCCAGCACGGCCGGGGCGGCCAGCGCCAGGGCAGTGGCCACGACCAGCGGGCGCAGGGACAGGGGGGATTTCTGGGCGGATCTCATGAACGGTACTCCGGAAGACGCGATGGCCGGTGGCGGCACGGCCAGTGGCTAATCCCCCGAGCATAGCACCGGCGCCGCCGAATTCCCGTGACGGGCTTGGGGTTCGGGCGATCAGCCAACCATCGTCACAAATGGCGGCGGGCCGCGGGGGCGTCGGCACCTATTGGGCGGGCGGTGGCTTGTTGGCGTCGTCGTCGGGCTGGTCGGCGAAGACCTCGTCGCGCAGGAAGGCGGCGAGAAGGGCGAGCGGGGCGCCGACGACCACGTAGAAGACGACGGCCAGCACCGGCGTGAGGCCGATGTTGTACAGGCAGGCCTCGTGGCTGCCGTCCTGACAGGACCAGAAGGCCATGCCGATGGACGCGAAGATGACGAGGGTGGCGGCGGCGAGCAGATATTGCGTGTCGTGCTTTGCGGAGGGGTTCATGGGGTGGGCTCCGTCCGACCGGGCATGGAGGCCGGCTCGAAAAGTATGCGCCCCGAAACGTCCGCTGGCCATCGCGGAGCAATCAGCCCATGACCGTCACAACCACCCGCCGGCTGTGGCTTTGCGCCCGATGCTCCCACAGGAAGATGCCCTGCCAGGTGCCCAGCAGCAGGCGGCCGCCGCCCACTGGCACGGTCAGGCTCACGTCGGACAGCACGCTGCGGGCGTGGGCGGCCATGTCGTCGTCGCCTTCGAGATCATGCCGGTAGGCCGGGTCGCCGTCGGGGGCGAGGCGGGCGAAGACGGTTTCGAGGTCGCGCCGCACGTCCGGGTCGGCGTTTTCGGTGATGAGCAGCGAGCAGCTGGTGTGCTGCACGAAGACGTGGGCGAGCCCGCAATCGATGCCGGCGGCGCGCACCACCGCGGCCACGTCGGCGGTGATGTCGCGGGTGGCGCGGGGGCGGGTGGTGAAGCTGAGGATCTGCTGATGGGGCATGGGCGGTGGTCGGTCTTGGGGTTAAGGGAGCATCACCACATGCCGGTCGCCCCGCACGATGTTCGCGAGCACCACGATCCCCACCAGCACCGACAGGCCCAGCATGGGAAGGGTGGTGGCGGTGAGCCAGGGCTGGGCATAGCCGCCGGCGAGGAAGGTCGAGATGTCCCACACGCCGTGGGCCACCATCGCCGGCCACAGGCGGCCCGTGTGGCGGCGGAAGACGTACAGCACGCTGCCGCTCAGGGCCGCGATGAAGACCTGGATCACCCCCACCGCGCCGGTGCCCATCAGCACGTTGGGCAGGTGGAACAGGCCGAAGCAGACGGCCGTCCATAGCGCCGCGCTGGATTCTGCCCGGCCGCCCTCCCGCAGGGCGCGCAGCACGAAGCCGCGGAACAGCGTCTCCTCCGCAAAGCCCACCAGCACCCCGGACACCACGACCGCCAGCAGCAGGTCGAGGGGCACGGCCTGCCAGTCCACGCCGGCCAGGCGCAGCGCGATGGCCGCCCACCAGAACCCCATCGCCGCCTTCATCACCCCGCTGACCGGCAGCCGCCGCGGATCGCGCCACAGGTGATCCCAGCGGGTGATGGCCAGCCAGCCCAGCAGGACCACGCTGCCCACCGCGAGGGACAGCACCCCGGTGCGCCAGGCATTGGCCGCCGTCCTGAACCAGTCCAGATACGAGATGCCGCTGCTCGACTGGATGACGAAGGTGATCAGCCCGTACAGCATCCACGCCATCAGGGCAGGGACGATGCCGGGCGCAAGGCGCGGAAGGGACATGGCGGCATGCAGGGTGTGGGGATGCGGCGGATTGTAGAACGCCATGCAGGCCCTTTGGGCCCTGTAGGTCGGACTTCAGTCCGACATCCCCCCTCCGATCCGGCCGTATTGTCGGACTGAAGTCCGACCTACAGGGCAGCACGTACCCCATCCTCTTCCCGCCCTGTCACCAAACTTCGCGGCCCCCGGCCCCATGGCGGGTACACTCTGCTTTTGACCATTCGAGAGACGCCCCGCGCCGCATGCAAACCGAAGCCCGAGATACCCCCATTTACGCCGTCATCGCCGCAGTCCAGCTGCCCAACGTACCCGACTTCGAGTTCGACGCCTCGCTCACCGAGCTGCGCGAACTCGCCAAGACTCTGGGCCTGCAGGTCGTCCACAGCTTCGTCCAGAAGCGCACCACCTTCGACACGGCGGCCTACCTGGGGGCCGGCAAGCGGCAGGAAGTCCGCGACTACGTGGCCGGCGACGACGGCCGCGAGATCGAATTCGTGCTGGTGGATCACGAGCTGTCGCCCTCCCAGGCGCGCAACCTGGAGGTGGAAGTGGGCTGCGAGGTGATGGACCGCACCATGGTCATCCTCGAGATCTTCCACCGCAACGCGCGCTCCCGCGCCGCCAAGGCCCAGGTGGAGATCGCCCGCCTCGGCTACATGGCCCCGCGCCTGCGCGAGATGGCCAAGCTGGCCGGCTCCCAGGGGCGCCAGCGGGGCGGCGGTGGTGGCCGTGGGGCGGGTGAATCCCTCACCGAGCTCGACCGCCGCAAGATCCGCGACCGCATCGCCGAGCTGCAGCAGGAAATCATCGCCATGGACGCCGAGCGCAAGACCCAGCGCGCCCGCCGCCAGGGCAGCCGCGGCCTCGCCAGCGTGGCGCTGGTGGGCTACACCAACGCCGGCAAATCCACCCTGATGCGCGCCCTCACCGGCAGCGAGGTGCTGGTGGCCAACAAGCTCTTCGCGACCCTCGACACCACCGTCCGCGTCCTCTACCCCGAGAGCGTGCCCCGCGTGCTGGTGAGCGACACCGTCGGCTTCATCAAAAATTTGCCCCACGGCCTCGTCGCGTCCTTCAAATCCACCCTGGACGAAGCCCTCGAAGCCGAGCTGCTGCTCCACGTGATCGACGCCAGCGACCCCGGCTTCGAGCGCCAGCTGGAAGTCACCGACACCGTGCTCGCCGAGATCGGCGCCGACGAAGTGCCCCGCATCCGTGTGTTCAACAAGATCGACCACGTGGGCGACGCCGAAGCCCAGGCCGAACACGCCGCCGCACTGGAGGCCCGCTACCCCGGCTGCATCGTGATGAGCGCCCGCCGCCCCGACGACGTGATGCGCCTGCACGGCACCATCGTCACCTTCTTCCAGCGCGATCTGGTCGAGGCCGAGCTCTTCCTCCCCTGGTCTGCCCAGCAACTGCGCCAGGCCGTGTTTGCCCACTGCCAGGTGCTCGAAGAACGCGCCGACGAAGCCGGCGCCTTCTTCCACGTGCGCACCGAGGCCGATGTGCTGGAAAAGCTGCGCACGCAGATCGGCGAGGCCGGCGAGGGCAGCGCCCCATCCCTGTAGGTCGGACTTCAGTCCGACATTCCCCCCCGCTCATCAACCCGTGTTGTCGGACTGAAGTCCGACCTACGGGTCGATCCGGGAGGGGGTAACGGAGACCCTCGATTGCCTCATTTTTAGGCGACCGAGGGTCTCCGTTACCCTCGGCTGCCTAAACTTTAGGCGACGTCGCCTAAAAGTTAGGCAATCGAGGGTCCCGATTACCCTCGGTCGCCTAAAAATAAGGCAGCGTCGCCTAATAATGAGGCGACGGAGGGTGGCAATCACCCTCCGTCGATGAAAAATCACCCCCCGCCCCGTGGGTCGGGGAGCCTGTCCGAATTTTTGTGTTTGAGGCATAACATCAGACCCGGAGGGAAT
>NZ_CALAYQ010000041.1:0-8625 GCF_937894855.1 uncultured Zoogloea sp. | reverse complement strand
TGACCATGATCATCTGGCGCCCTTCCATCTTCGGCATCTGCTCGACCTGACCGATCTCTTCCAGATCGTTCTTGACGCGCTCGAGCTGACGCATGCCGAATTCCTGGTGAGCCATTTCACGGCCACGGAAACGGAGGGTCACCTTCGCCTTGTCGCCTTCGTTCAGGAACTTGATGAGGTTACGCAGCTTGATCTGGTAGTCGTTCTCGTCCGTACCCGGACGGAGCTTCACTTCCTTGACCTGAATCTGCTTCTGCTTCTGCTTGGCTTCGTGGGCCCGCTTGGCTTCTTCGTACTTGTACTTGCCGAAGTCCATCAAGCGGCACACGGGCGGCTTGGCCATCGGTGCGATCTCGACGAGATCCACACCGGCTTCATCCGCTGCTTCCAGGGCAGCACGCAAAGTGACGATGCCGATCTGCTCACCGTCCTCACCTGTCAAACGCACCTCCGGCGCATTGATTTCGCCGTTGACGCGCAGCTTCTTATCCTGAGCGATGGTTTAATTCTCCAAAAAAACAAAAAGTTAGGCCGTGCCAGCGAACGTGGAAATTTCACGCTGCCAACGCTCGACAACCGTATCGAGGGACAATTGGCCGAGGTCTTGATTACCCCGGGCGCGCACGGCCACCACACCAGCTGCCTTTTCCTTGTCACCAACAACAAGCAGATAAGGCAGCTTACGTACGCTATGTTCGCGTATTTTATAAGTAATTTTCTCGTTGCGCAAATCGGCCTCGACGCGGAAGCCCTTGGCGCGCAGCGCCTTGACAACATCCGTGACGTAATCGGCCTGCGCCTCGGAGATGTTCAGCACCACCGCCTGCACCGGCGACAGCCACAGAGGCAGCGCACCGGCGTGGTTTTCGATCAGGATGCCGATGAAGCGCTCCAGCGAACCGAGGATCGCCCGGTGCAGCATGACGGGGCGGCGACGGCCATTATCTTCAGTCACGTACTCCGCATCGAGGCGCTCCGGCAGCACGAAGTCGAGCTGCATGGTGCCGCACTGCCACGAGCGACCGAGGGCGTCCTTCACGTGATATTCGATCTTCGGACCGTAGAAGGCACCCTCGCCCGGCAGCTCTTCCCACTGGTGACCGGAGGCCGCCAGCGCTTCACGCAAGCCGGATTCGGCCTTATCCCAGATCTCGTCGCTGCCAGCGCGCTTTTCAGGGCGCAGGGACAGCTTGACCGCCACATCGGTGAAGCCGAAATCGCGATACACGCGGGAGAGCAGCTCGTTGAAGGCGGTGACCTCGGACACGATCTGGTCTTCGGTGCAGAAGATGTGGGCATCATCCTGCACAAAACCGCGCACACGCATCAGGCCGTGCAGCGCGCCGGACGGCTCGTTGCGATGGCAGGAGCCGAACTCGGCAAGACGCAGCGGCAGATCGCGGTAGGAATGCAGGCCGTGGTTGTAGATCTGGACGTGGCCCGGGCAGTTCATCGGCTTGATCGCGTAATCACGCTTTTCCGATTCGGTGGTGAACATGTTGTCCCGGTAGTTGTCCCAGTGGCCGGACCGCTCCCACAGCTGGCGATCCATCACCAGCGGGGTCTTCACCTCCTGGTAGCCGGCATCGGTGAGCACTCGGCGCATGTACTGCTCGATCTGCTGCCAGAGCGTCCAGCCATGGGGGTGCCAGAACACCATACCCGGCGCCTCATCCTGCAGGTGGAAGAGATCCAGTTGCTTGCCGAGGCGACGGTGATCGCGCTTCTCGGCTTCTTCCAGCATGTGCAGGTAGGCTTCCTGGTCTTCCTTCTTCGCCCAGGCGGTGCCGTAGATGCGCTGCAGCATCTCGTTCTTCGAGTCGCCACGCCAGTAGGCGCCCGCGACCTTCATCAGCTTGAAGACCTTGAGCTTGCCGGTGGACGGCACGTGGGGACCGCGGCACAGGTCAGTGAAGTCGCCCTCGCGGTACAGCGAGACATCCTGATCAGCAGGAATCGAGGCGATGATCTCGGCCTTGTAGTGCTCGCCGATGGACTTGAAGTAGGCCACCGCCTCGTCGCGCGGCAGCACGCTGCGCTCGACCGGAATGTCGCGCTTGGCGAGCTCCTGCATGCGCGCTTCGATCTTCTCGAGATCTTCGGGCGTGAACGGGCGCTTATAGGAGAAGTCGTAGTAGAAGCCGTTCTCGATCACCGGCCCGATGGTCACCTGGGCGTCCGGGAACAGTTCCTTCACCGCATAGGCCAGCAGGTGAGCAGTGGAGTGCCGGATGATCTCGAGGCCGTCCGCGTCCTTGTCGGTCACGATCGCGAGGGCGGTATCGTTTTCGATGAGGTGGGAGGTATCGACGAGCCGGCCGTCGATCTTGCCGGCCAGTGCGGCGCGGGCCAGGCCGGTACCGATGGAGGCGGCAACCTGGGCAATCGTCACGGGCTGCTCGAAACTGCGTACGGAACCGTCGGGCAAGGTGATGTTGGGCATGATGGCTCGCTCCGGGAAAATTCAGGGCAAAAAAAAAGTGCGGACGAGCCGCACTTTTTCTTTTTTGGAAAACGCCTTACAGCAGACTCGGTATTGCTTAGTCCTGCTTGCTGCAAGTTCGAGACATTCGTTTTCCTTCTTAGGTGTTTGGTAGGCGCGATTGGACTCGAACCAACGACCCCCACCATGTCAAGGTGGTGCTCTAACCAGCTGAGCTACGCGCCTAAGAAGCCCGCATTATAGACGAGCCCTGAAAGTTGTCAACCTTTCGTTGAGATTATCTGGATTCAGGCCACGCGGCGAGAAAACGCTCCCAGTGCGTGCCGGCCAGCCGGCCAAGGGATTCACGCACGAAGGCGATCTCGGCGTCGTACTGGACTTTGTCGAAAACACCGCGCATCAGCTGGAAGCGCAGGAACACCAGATAGGTGTTCACCACGTCGGTCTCGCAGTAATCGCGGATCTCGGCGATCTTCCCTTCCCGATAGCCCTGCCACACGGCCGAGCCGTCCATCCCCAGCTTGCCCGGAAAACCCATCAGCTTGGCAAGATCATCCAGCGGCGCGCTGGCCCGGGGCTGGTACAGCGCCAGCAGATCCATCAGATCCAGGTGCCGGGTGTGATAGCGGCCGATGTAGTTGTTCCACTTGAAATCGCGGGAGTCGGTGTAGTCGCCATCCCCCAGATCCCAATAGCGCGGCGCACTGACACCGTGGAGCATGCCCCGGTAGTGCAGCACAGGCAGATCGAAGCCGCCGCCGTTCCACGAGACGATCTGCGGGGTGAACTTCTCGACACCATCGAAGAAGCGCTGGATGAGTTCGCCCTCGGTGCATTCCGGCTCGGAGAGCGAGAACACCCGAAACTGGCTCATGTCCCGCAGGGCGCAAGAGATCGTCACCACCCGCTGGAGGTGGTGCGGCAGGAAATCCGTGCCGTTGCTGGCGCGACGCTGCTGGAACGCGAACTCCGCAACCTCATCCGCCCCCAGATCAGCCGGCAGGCCGTGGAGCTGGCGGATGCCCTCCACGTCGGGGATCGTCTCGATATCAAAAACAAGCGTGCTGGCCATACCGATCTTCAGGCGGGAAAGACACCAGTGGAAAGATAGCGGTCGCCACGGTCGCAGACGATGGAAACGATCACCGCGTTCTCGAGCTGCTCGGCCAGGCGCAGGGCCACGGCCAGCGCGCCACCGGATGAAATCCCGGCAAAGATGCCCTCCTCCCGCGCGAGGCGACGGGTCATCTCTTCGGCGTCCGCCTGGGAGACGTATTCGAGCTGATCGACCCGGGCCTTATCGTAGATGCGCGGCAGATAGGCTTCCGGCCACTTGCGGATGCCGGGGATCTGCGCTCCGTCCGCCGGCTGGCAGCCGACGACACGAACCGCCGGGTTCTGCGACTTGAGGTAGGTGGACACGCCCATGATCGTACCGGTGGTGCCCATGCTGCTCACGAAGTGAGTGATCGTGCCGCCGGTCTGTGCCCAGATCTCGGGGCCGGTGCCGTCGATGTGAGCCTGGGGGTTGTCCGGGTTGGCGAACTGGTCGAGGATCACCCCACGGCCTTCGTCACGCATCCGCTCGGCCACGTCGCGAGCCAGCTCCATGCCGCCCTCCTTGGGCGTCAGCACCAGCTCGGCGCCAAAGGCACGCATGGTCTGACGGCGCTCGATGCTCTGGTTCTCAGGCATCACAAGGATCATGCCGTAGCCGCGGATCGCCGCCGCCATCGCCAGCGCGATGCCGGTATTGCCGCTGGTGGCTTCGATCAGGGTCTGACCGGGCTGGATGTCGCCGCGAGCCTCGGCCCGCAGGATCATCGACAGCGCCGGGCGATCCTTCACCGACCCCGCCGGATTATTGCCCTCGAGCTTGGCAAGGATGACGTTGTTGCGGCCCGCGGTGATGCGCTTGAGCCGGACCAGCGGGGTCTGGCCCACGTAGTCTTCGAGTGTCTTGAATTCCATGGTTCGATTCTGTCCGATGTCGGGTGAAACGATGATAGCGAATGCCGCTCAGTAACACGCAAAGCAAGTGACGCGCCATCGCGCACCACACTGCCCCAGCCTGCATCTGCAAGCAAAAAGGGGCTTCCAGCGGAAGCCCCCGGGACGCTTTGTCGGCTTTGCGCCAGCCTTTTACGGACGGCCGATGCTCAGGTAGGTGAGGCCGGCCTGACGCGGCAGGGCCGGATCGAAGATGTTGCGGCCATCGAAGATCAGCGGGCTCTTGAGCTTGGCCTTGATGGCGTCAAAATCCGGGCTGCGGAATTCCTTCCACTCGGTGACGATCACCAGCGCGTCGGCGCCGTCGAGGGCCTGCATCGGCCGGTCGGCGTAGGTGAGGCGCGCTTCATCGCCAAAGATGCGGCGGCTCTCGTCCATCGCCACCGGGTCGTAGGCCGTGACAGTTGCGCCGCGGCGGAACAGCTCGGCGATGATCACCCGGCTGGGCGCCTCGCGCATGTCGTCGGTGTTCGGCTTGAAGGCCAGGCCCCACAGGGCGAAGTGCTTGCCGGAGAGATCCTCGCCGAAACGCGAGACGATCTTGTCCACCAGCACCAGCTTCTGGGCGTCGTTGGCGTCTTCGACGGCGTTGAGCACATGCAGCGCATGGCCCGCGTCGGCGCCGGTCTTGATGAGCGCCTTCACGTCCTTCGGGAAACACGAACCGCCGTAGCCGCAACCGGCGTACAGGAAGTGATAGCCGATCCGCGGATCGCTGCCGATGCCCTGGCGCACCAGTTCGATGTCGGCACCCAGGCTCTCGGCCAGCAGCGCCAGCTCGTTCATGAAGCTGATCCGGGTGGCGAGCATGGCGTTGGCGGCGTACTTGGTCAGCTCGGCGCTGCGCAGATCCATGATCAGCAGCTTTTCGTGGTTGCGCTGGAAGGGCGCGTACAGGGCCTTCATCAGGAAGATCGCCTGGTCGTCCTCGGCGCCGACGACGATGCGGTCGGGACGCATGAAGTCGTCCACCGCCGCGCCTTCCTTCAGGAACTCGGGGTTGGACACCACGCTGTAGGGAATCGATTCGCCACGGGCATCGAGTTCGGCCCGGACGGCGGCCTTGACCTTGTCGGCGGTGCCCACCGGCACGGTGCTCTTGTCGACGATCACCTTGTAGTCGGTCATGTGGCGGCCGATGGAACGGGCGGCAGCCAGCACGTACTTGAGGTCGGCCGAGCCGTCTTCATCGGGCGGCGTGCCAACGGCGATGAACTGGATGGTGCCGAACTGCACGGCTTCCTGGACGTCGGTGGTGAAGTGCAGCCGGCCGGCCGCCACGTTGCGGGCGACGACATGATCGAGACCCGGCTCGTGGATGGGGATGCCACCTTCCTTCAGGATGCGGATCTTCTCCGGATCCAGATCGAGGCACAGCACGTCGTTGCCCATCTCAGCAAGACAGGCCCCGGACACGAGACCCACATAACCGGTACCGACCACGGTGATTTTCATGTTTTGATTCCCGAGACGAAACTAGATAAACCGAACTGGAAACTGGCATCCGGGCGGACTGCGCCGCCTGCCAGACAACCCGCCGCAAAGGCTAGGGCGAGAGATCGAATTCTTCGGTGCGTTTGGGCGGATAGGTTTCCCAGCCACCGCAGGCCGGACATCGCCAGTAGAACTGACGCGCCTTGAAACCACAGGCGTCACAGCGATAGCGCGCCACCCGCCGGGTGTGGCCATGCACCAAGCCCTTCACGAGCTCGATGTCGGTACGCTGCTCGACCGGCGCGGTGAGCAGGGCCGCTTCGAGGAGCTTGTCGAGGCCCAGCAGGGTGGGGTTGCGACGCAGTTCGTCGCGCACCAGCTGATACGCCGCCTGCGGGCCTTCCTTCTGCAACTCCCACTGGAACAGCGCGTCGAGCAGATCCAGCGACGGGTATTGATCGAGGAAGCTGCGCAGCAACTGCATGCCCTGCTCCAGCTGCCCGAGGCGCCGGTAGGCATCCATCAGACGCTCGGCCACCAGCGCGAGGTAGACCGGATTCTGGCTCTCGATCTTCTTCCAGGCCTCGAGCGCCGCCGCGTCGTCGCCCCGCGCCGCGTGCAGGTCGCCCAGCAACATGCTGGCCCGCACCGACTTGCGGTTCATCTCGAGGGCGCGACCAAGACTTGCAAGGCCTTCATCGAAGCGCGAATTGGCAATATCTGCGCTCGCCAGCTCACAGTGGAAATTGGAGACTTCCTTTTCCCACAGCACGCCTTCGTGGGGCAGCGCCTCGGCGATCTCGATGGCCTTGCGCCAGTCTTTTTCCTGCTGGTAGATGTCGAGCAGGTTCTTCAGGGCGAAATCGTTCAGGCGCGTGCCACGCAGCTTGACGAAGATCGCTTCGGCGCGATCGAGCAGGCCGGCTTTCAGGAAATCCAGCCCTAGCTCGGATAGCGCCTGCTGACGCTGCTCGTCGGAGAGGTCGTCCCGATCCACTAGGTTCTGATGCATCCGGATCGCGCGATCCGTCTCACCGCGGCGGCGGAACAGGCTGCCGAGGGCGAAATGCAGCTCGACGGTCTGGTTGTCAATCTTGACGGCCTCGATGAAGGCGTCGATCGCCTTGTCAGGCTGTTCGTTGAGCAGGAAATTGAGGCCGGTCAGGTAAGTGCGCGGAAGCGCACGGGATTCCCGGACCAGGTGTTTGATGTCGATCCGCGCCGCCAGCCAGCCCAGCGCAAAGAACAGCGGGAAGGCGAGAAGCCACC
Organism: uncultured Zoogloea sp.; assembly: GCF_937894855.1. Classification (NCBI taxonomy): domain Bacteria; kingdom Pseudomonadati; phylum Pseudomonadota; class Betaproteobacteria; order Rhodocyclales; family Zoogloeaceae; genus Zoogloea; species uncultured Zoogloea sp. The sequence goes on along the minus strand of NZ_CALAYQ010000041.1, from coordinate 1,469 downwards.
AGAGTTCGAATTCCATGAATCAGTAGCTCTCGGGGAGATCGGGCCCGTGGGCCAGGGGGAGCGTGTTCCGTCCTTCTGCGGGCGCCGGGCTGCCCTGCCTGCCGCGCAGGTGACCGATTTCCCGGTGCTGGCGGTAAAGCGTGGCCACCGTGGCCGTCACGCCGATCAGCACACCGATCACGACGAACAGGAGGATCACCAGCACCAGCGGCACATGCCACTCGGCGCCAAAGAAAAAGCGCAGCACGACCACGTCGTCGTTCTTGACGGCGAAGCCGAACAGCAGGAGGAACAGAAACAGCCGGAAAAGCCAGATGAGAGCGCGCATCGCGGAATTATCCCTGACGCGGGCAAAAAAAAGAAGGCGGCCTGAGCCGCCTTCCTGATCGAGCCTGGGACCTCACGGACCCCGGCGCCGGGCGTCGACGGGTTACCCCATCATGTCGACGCGTTCGCGCAATTCCTTGCCTGCCTTGAAATGCGGAACATACTTCTCCGGCACCTGTACCTTCTCCCCCGACTTGGGATTACGCCCGACACGGGGAGGACGGTAGTTCAAGGCAAAGCTGCCAAATCCGCGGATCTCGATGCGATCACCCCGCGACAGGGCGTCGGTCATCGCATCGAGAATCATCTTGACCGCGAACTCGGCGTCCTTCGCGACCAGCTGGGGAAAACGCTCCGCCAGCCGGGCGATGAGCTCCGACTTGGTCATGCCCGAACCGCTTACTTCTGCTCGTTGAGCTTGGCCTTCAGCAGCGCACCGAGGTTGGTGGTGCCGCTGGCAGCGGAGCCGCTGTCAGACGCCAGCTTGCTCATGGCTTCGTTCTGCTCGACCTGATCCTTGGCACGGATCGACAGGTTGATGCCGCGGGTCTTGCGGTCAACGTTGACGATCAGGGCTTCGACGGAGTCACCAACCTTCAGCAGCTGGGACAGGTCATCCACGCGGTCGCGGGAGAACTCGGAAGCACGCAGGTAGCCTTCGACATCGCTGTTCAGGGCGATCACGGCGCCACGGGCATCCACGGTCTTCACGGTGCCGGTCACGAGGGTGTTCTTGTCGTGGGTGGCGATGAAGTTGGTGAACGGATCCCCATCGAGCTGCTTGATGCCGAGGGAGATGCGCTCCTTCTCGACGTCGATGTTCAGCACCACGGCCTCGACTTCGTCGCCCTTCTTGTACTGGCGGACAGCTTCTTCGCCAGACAGGGACCAGGACAGGTCGGACAGGTGAACCAGACCATCGATGCCGCCTTCCAGGCCGATGAACACGCCGAAGTCGGTCAGGGACTTGATCTGACCACGGACCTTGTCGCCCTTCTTGTGGTTGATGGCGAAATCGTCCCACGGGTTGGACATGCACTGCTTCATGCCCAGGGAGATACGGCGACGGTCTTCGTCGATCTCGAGAATCATCACTTCGACTTCGTCGCCCAGCTGGACAACCTTGGTCGGGTGGATGTTCT
>NZ_CALAYQ010000040.1:0-7432 GCF_937894855.1 uncultured Zoogloea sp. | reverse complement strand
TCAGAACGCTGTAATTTTATCAAGGGCGGGCGAGTCGCGGTTTTTCGAGGTGCCCCTGAGTTGGTCAAGACCAAGGTCAGCAAGCTCAATCTCGACATCGAGATGGAAACCGGCACGGGCAAGACCTACTGCTATATCAAGACGATCTTCGAGCTGAACAAGCAGTACGGCTGGAGCAAGTTCATCATTGTGGTTCCCAGCATTGCCATCCGTGAAGGAGTCGCCAAGTCGCTGGAAATCACGGCAGATCATTTCCTGGAGACGTACCAGAAGAAGGCCCGCTTCTTCATCTACAACTCCAAGGCGCTGCACCATCTGGAGAGTTTTTCGTCGGATGCGGGCATCAACGTGATGGTGATCAACGTGCAGGCGTTTAACGCCAAAGGTGCCGACGCGCGTCGAATCTACGGAACCCTACGTGTGAATGTGGGGGGGCAGACTGAAATGGTTGGCCTGGATGATTTCCAATCTCGCAAACCGATAAATGTCATTAATGCGAACCGCCCAATCCTCATTCTGGACGAACCCCAGAAAATGGAGGGGGCGAAAACTCTCGATTCTCTTGCCGATTTCAAGCCCTTGATGGTGCTGCGCTACTCGGCCACCCACAAGACCACGCACAACAAGATTCATCGTCTTGATGCGCTGGACGCCTACAACCAGAGGCTGGTGAAGAAGATCGCCGTGCGTGGCATCTCGGTCAAAGGCTTGGCGGGCACCAATGCCTACCTATACTTGCAAGGCGTCGACGTTTCAACCAAGAAGCCGCCCGAGGCGCGTGTCGAGTTTGAGCAGAAGCTCGCCAGCGGCCAGATCAAGCGTGTGGTTCGCAAGTTGTCAAAGCGCGACAACCTGTTTGTGCTGTCGAACGAGCTGGATCAGTACCGGGGCTATGTGGTGTCCGACATCAACGCCATTACCGATACCTTGAGCTTCACCAACGGTGTCGAGCTGCAGGCAGGGGAAGCATACGGCGACGTGAACGAAGCAGCTCTGCGACGCATCCAGATTCGGGAGGCGATCAAGGCGCACTTTGACAAGGAACAAGCCTTGTTCCAACAGGGGATCAAGGTACTGACCTTGTTTTTCATCGACGAAGTAGCGAAGTACCGAGACTACAGCGCAGTCGATGAAAAGGGTGAGTACGCCCGTGTGTTCGAAGAGGAATACCAGCTCTACCTTAACGAAGTGCTGGACCTGGACGAAACGGCCTACATCAAGCACCTAAAGGGTATTGCCGTCGAGAAGACCCACAGCGGCTATTTCTCGATCGACAAGAAGACCAAGAAGTTGGTCGACCCGGAGATGAGCAAGAAGGCCACCGAAGCCGACGATGTGGACGCCTATGACCTGATTTTGAAGGATAAGGAGCGCCTGCTGTCCCTGAGCGAGCCGGTACGGTTCATCTTCTCGCATTCGGCCTTGCGTGAAGGCTGGGACAATCCAAACGTGTTTGTCATTTGTGCCCTCAAGCATAGTGACAACACGATTTCCCGCCGTCAGGAAGTGGGGCGTGGTCTGCGCTTGTCGGTGAACCAACATGGCGATCGGATAGACCACCCTTCCATCGTTCACGACATCAACGTACTGACCGTTGTGGCGAGCGAAAGCTACAAGGATTTCGTGGCCGCACTGCAACGAGACATCAGCGAATCGCTGTCTGCGCGTCCGCGTGTCGCCGATAAGGCTTACTTCACCGGCAAGGTACTCAACACCACGGAAGGTCCGATTACGGTTTCCGATGATCAAGCCACTGACATCGAGTTCTACCTGATCCAGAACGGCTACGTCGATAAGAAGCGCAACATCACCGAGAAATACCATCAGGCCAGGAAGGACGGCACGCTGGACGCGTTGCCGGACGAACTGGTGCCTCATGCCGAGCAAGTTTTCCAGCTGATCGACAGTGTGTTCAGCGAAAGCCAGATCATGCAGCCCGAGGATGGCCGCAAAGCGAAGAAGCTGGAGCCCAACGCCAACTTCGAGAAACAGGAGTTCAAGGCGCTTTGGGCCAGGATCAACCGCAAGGCCGCCTACACCGTTCAGTTTGATTCCAATGAGCTCGTCGCCAAGGCAGTCAAGGTCTTGGATGAACATCTGCACGTGGCGCCATTGCAGTACACGATCCAGCGTGGCGAGCAGTCTGCACAGGTCACTTACGACGGCATCAGGAATGGCGACGCTTTCGTCCTGAAGGTCACGGAAACCGAGCGGAACACCCATTCGATCCATTCGGCCGTGAAGTACGACCTGATTGGCAAACTGGCCGAAGGTACGCAGCTCACGCGGCGTAGCGTGGCGGACATCCTGAGCGGCATCAACGTGGCCGTGTTTGCTCAGTTCAAATACAACCCCGAGCACTTCATTACCGAAGCCGTCCGGCTGATCAACGAGCAGAAGGCGACGGTGATCATCGAGCACCTCGCCTACGATCCCGTGGCCGAGCAGTTCGACCTGGACATCTTCACGGCTGGGCAGACCAAACAGGACTTCAGCAAGGCCGGGGACAAGCTCCATCGCCACATCTACGACTATGTGCTGACTGATTCCAAGATCGAACGTGAGTTCGTGAAGGAGCTGGACACCTGCGCCGATGTGGTTGTTTACGCCAAGCTGCCGCGCGGCTTCCTGATTCCTACCCCCGTTGGCGACTACAACCCGGACTGGGCCATTTCCTTCAAAGAAGGGGCCGTCAAGCATGTGTACTTCGTGGCGGAAACCAAGGGCTCCATGTCGTCGATGAATCTCACGCCGATAGAGCAAACAAAGATCGACTGTGCCCGTAAATTCTTCGACGAGATCAACAAGAAATACGCGCCTGAGAACGTGAAGTACGATGTGGTGAACAGCTTCGGAAAGCTGATGGAGCTGGTGAAGTGACTGAGGACACCTGCAAAGAAGGATCGAATGCTGACCAGCCCCAAAAAAAGGGGCTGGACCTCAGCATCCTCTTCAAACATGTTGCGGAAGCCGATACGTCGATTGGGCCAATTTTTCTATTCCCTCTGCGGGTGTCTGATGTCAGTGAGTACGCCAAGCTGCCTGATCAACCTTCCACTGAGCGCATTCGAGGCTATCTGCCTTGCATCGCAAGCTTGTCAGCGGATATCTCGCTCGACAAAGAGCGTGTGGCGATTACTGCGGAGCAGCTAGAACAGCTGTCGGACGACGAAATTGAAACGCTTGCAGAGGCCTATGCCTTGTCTAGTGTATTCCGGGAGACACGGGAAGGTTCGATAGATCAAGCCCCCGTTGCTCGGAAGCCTGGAGAAGCTGCAACGGCTTACCTGGACAGGCTGCTTCGGCATGAAATTGAGGAGCAGGTGAAGCAGAGGCGCAAGATCGTCGAATCCGCCTTGGGCTTGACACGGAGCATCTTCGATCAGGTGCGAAAGAGCAGCTTGGAGCTTGGTGATAGCTGGCGGCAACTGGAACGCCTGACCAAGGCAAGTACAATACAAAAAAATCTTGACCCAGCTTTCGAAACCAAATCGATAGAGTTCAGCAACCACATGGCTGAGCACACTGCACGGATAGCGGAGGAAAGAGCCGAAGACCGTGAGATGCTGAGGCTGACTGCAGAAACATCGGCCTAATCAGCCAAGACGCTTCAGGAGCTTGCTGATGCGGCAAGCACGATGCTGGAAAAGCTCGATGAACGGGATGCAGACGCAAAGCGGACCACCAAAATTCAACTTTGGATCGCCGTTGGGGCTGTGCTTGTTTCAGCCCTACTGGCCGGGGCCTCCTTCGTTCAAGACCGTTCCAACAACGATTCTGGAGACAAATGGCAAGCAGCAGTGCTGAGCGAGCTGAAGACATCGAACGAGCGTGGAACCTCAAACCAGACTGAAAATCAGTTGTTCAGGAATGAAATGCAGCGACTCGCTGCGACAGTTGCTGAGCTGGAGGGCAGGGGCAGTGCTCGGTCCAACGAGACAAAGCAAGACGCTCAGGATCGGAAAAAAATGAGGCGTGGCCCTGACGACATGACGAAATCAACGAAAAGCCAACCCCGAAAGGTGGGCTTTTTCAAATTTGGCGCCCCCCGAGAGTCGAACTCGGCACCGACTGATTATGAGTCCGCGGCTGTGGCCGGGCATGAGCCAGAGACCTCATATTTTACGCCCATGCGCTGCACCTTTTCCTCTTGGGAAAAGTGAGACAAGCGTAAGCCCCTACAAATACGCTGAAATCGAAAGTGCTTTGCATTTCCACTGGGTCAAGCCATCAGCTCAATGATGTCATCCTCGTCTAGAAATTCTCGCTCTCGAATCGCGATGAGTGCTGTTATTGGCCAAAACTCCCCAGAGTCTCTATCCTCATAGACCACGACAGGAATTGTCAGCGACTCAAGACTATAGCCTGTCAAGCTGGAAATTATTTTGGCGTACCGATTGGGAACATAGTAGTCCTCGGTCCAGCGCTCAACAACCTTCGGGGAAACGTTCAAGGTCAACGCCGCCTTCTCAGACCCTCCTAGCGCATCGATTGCCCAGTAGATATCGTTGAACTGCACTGCGATGCGTAGATTGCCGGTGGCAGGATTGATCTCGACACTGCTGCCGAGCCTTTCCATTATTTTATTGGTTGAAATTGAGTTTTTCATGGCGCGGGGCGAATTTCCTGAACATCCATCTTTGCGAACTGTGCGAGCCTCTTTGCCAAATCGATATCAGCCACACGACGTGCTTTTATCCACGCATGGATAGTTCCATTCGACACGTTCAACAGATTGCTAGCCTTCGTCGGCCCACCCACTCGTTCAACCGCATCGCGGACTGGGTTTCTTATTATTATCATGATCTAAATCCTTTTTTGTGATTATTTTTTGTCATTTCCTATATTATATTTTAATTCAATTTTGAACATTTCTAGTCAGACTCAGACCTGCGGAAATGGGCAGAAGACCTGACTCGCCGGCCTTTTTTCGCCCACGCTTGAATGACGTTAGTTGAAATATTTTTTCAATTAACGCCCCTGCCCTTAGTATAAGCATCATGTAATACACATCAAGGAATTGCGATGCCAACCCCTATATTTCAGGCGCTACGCTCAGTTCTCATCGTGCTACTTGCAACGCTCACTAAAGTCGTAGTCACCCATTTCGACAAGATGAATGAAGAGGAGAATTAGCCAGGGCGGCCCGATGCGCAAATAGAATGATCAAGTCCTTCTGCCCCGCAGCGCCACGAGCGTTCCGGGGCTTTTTGCATTTGGAGAACACACTATGGCTCACCTAGTCAGCACTATGGCCTACGCCAATGAAACGCCCTGGCATGGCCTTGGCAATCAGCTCCCGCCGAAGCAGCCGCTTGAGGTTTGGCTGCAGGCAGCTGGTTTCGATTGGAGCATCAAGGAAACCGATGTCCTCTTCAATGTGGCCGAGGGGAGCGGCTTCCACGTCAAACCACATCCCGAATCGAAGGTTCTATACCGGTCAGACACCTTTGCGCCTTTGTCCGTGGTATCGAACCGCTACAAGGTGGTTCAGCCTGCTGAAGTTCTTGAGTTCTACAGGGATTTGGTCTCTGCCGGTGGCTTTGAGCTGGAAACGGCCGGGGTTCTGAAGGGCGGCAAGAAGCTCTGGGCCTTAGCGAGAACGGGACAAGAGGTCATGCTGAAAGGCAACGACCATGTGAAGGGCTATCTGCTTCTGGCAACAAGTTGTGATGGGACGCTGTGCACGACCGCGCAGTTCACCTCCATTCGCATTGTGTGCAACAACACCCTGCAGATGGCGGTCGGGGAACGAGGTTGGGCAGTGAAGGTTCCGCACTCCACCACCTTTGATCCGGAGTTGGTCAAACGGGAACTGGGGATTGGTGTCTCGGCTTGGGACGCCTTTATGACGTCCATCAAGCAACTCGCTGACAGGAAGGTTCATAAGTTTGAAGCCATGAACTTCCTGGTCAACGTGCTGGGTGATCGTGATCTACCTCTTTCCGAGCAGAGAAACGAGAAGGCCCTGAACAACGTTTACGCCCTCTTCGCAGGAAGCGGCAAAGGCTCGGAGCTGACAGCAGCTTCTGGCACCGCTTGGGGATTGCTCAATGCTGTGACCCAGTACGTGGACCATGAAAAACGAGCGCGTAGTGCGGACTATCGGCTCGACTCCGCGTGGTTTGGGCAAGGGGCCAGCCTCAAGTCACGCGCGTTTGAGGAGGCAATGAAGCTGGCTGCGTGATCGCCCTTTCCACATCACGGAAGGAAGCCTGGTTCAACTTCGGTTGGCCAGGCTTCTTCACTTTGGAGGAAGCAACATGAGCAACATCATCCCGAAAGAGCCAGGCTCGACCGAGTCGGTCAAGACCGCTAAGCCGAAAGCAGCACTTCGCCTTGTCAAGACAGAGAACCTGCCGCGCGAGGAATGGCTGGATGTTCGTAAGAACGGCATTGGCAGCTCGGACGCCGCTGCAGCTGTGGGTCTGAATCCTTACAAGTCTCAGCTCCAACTCTGGATGGAGAAGACAGGCAGGGATAAAAGTCTACCAGTCGTCGATCCAAACGACGAAGAGAGCCCGATGTACTGGGGAACGATCCTCGAGCCCATCGTCGCCGCGCATTACACCAAGCGGACTGGCAACCGGGTCAGACGGATCAATGCCGTGCTCCAGCATCCCGATCCAGACAAGGCCTGGATGCTTGCCAACATCGATCGAGAAGTAGTCGGTGTCAGCGATGTCCAGATCCTCGAATGCAAGACAGCGGGCATCAACGGCGCAAGGCTGTGGAAGGAAGGCGTGCCGGAATACATCCAGCTTCAGGTGCATCACCAACTGGCGGTAACGGGCAAGCAGTGTGCAGACGTCGCCGTGCTGATCGGGGGGCAGTCACTGGAAATCCATCGCATCGAGCGTAACGAAACCCTGATCCAAAACCTCATCCGCTTGGAACGGGAGTTCTGGCATTTCGTTCAAACCGATACCCCGCCGCCCGCGGATGGCTCCGACTCGGCTGACTTGGCCTTGCGTTGCCTGTATCCCAAGGACGACGGCAGCAAGATCGATTTCAGCAGTGACAGAAACTTGTCTGCCACCTTTGCCGACTTGGTCTCCGTTCGCGAAACCTTGGCTGATCAAGAGAAGCTGGAGGCAAGGCTCAAGCAACAGTTACAGCAAGCCATCGGCAATGCCAGCGGGGCGATCTTCGAAACTGGCGAAGTGAGCTGGAAGAAGGCCAAGGACGGCACGGCGCTTGACGTTGCCAAACTGCTGAAGGACCACCCTGAACTGCTGCAATCCTATCCCCTGGAGCGGGTCGGCAGCCGGCGCTTCATCTTCATCTAAGTTCCGCCCCTTGCTGGACTGGCTTCGTTGCCGGCCTGGTCGGGGGCTTTTCTATTGCAAGGAGCAGAACCATGATCAAAGGTCTCGCCTGTAGTGGTCTAATTTCCACGGACACCTCGATAGGTGGATCATTCACCGTTCGA
>NZ_CALAYQ010000039.1:0-38781 GCF_937894855.1 uncultured Zoogloea sp. | reverse complement strand
GGCGGCAGCCTTGTTCCAGGCGGCCAGATCGGGTTGGGGGAAGGTCGGTTCGTTGTTGTTCGCCATGGTTCTACCCTCGCTAGTGCGGGCCGCGGAAGCAGCCTCTTTTCTGTCCTGAAGACGTGTCGCCCGTTGCGGCCGGCCCGGTCGATGTGCCGGACTCGCCTGCAAACCGGGACGCCAGTACCGGCCGTGGTCCCTGACCACGGCCGGCTGCCGTGCCCTGCGCGGGCAGTTTTCTCCCTCCCTCTGTTTTTCGAGCACCGGAGACCGAGGCCACCGGGCTGCAACAAGGTTTACTTCCCGCGCAGGAACTTGACTTGCTATCCACGGGATAATACTTTATCCATAACTACGGATATAGCTCATCTACAAAAAAATATTCTAAAAAATCAGCAACTTAGCTTTGCACTTTGGCGTGCACTAGTGCACAAAACGGCTTTTCGCGTGCACAACCGAGTGCGTAAGTGCACGCATTTTGCCATTTGCCCCTGACTTTTGTACACATAATTATGGCCATTTTTCAGACCAAAACCGGGCGCTGGCGTGTCCAGATTCGCCGCAAATCCGGCGCGGTAGATGAGACGTACGATACCCGCGAAGAAGCCGATGCCCGGCAAGCGTTGGCGGATGGACTTCCGGGGGGTATTTCCTTTGCACCGTTTGTCGAGCGCTATTATTTGAATAGTGTCAGTGCGTTTAAATCGCTATCCGAAAACTCCCAGTCCGCCTATCAAGCGCGGTTGGTGTATTTAAACGAGCACTTCGGGCGGTTTTCGCTATCGGCAATCGACGCACGGGCAGCATCGGTTTATCGAGACAAACGCGCTCCCGCCGCTTCCACTTCTACCGTTGACTTCGAGCTTGGCGTTTTAAGCGCGGTATTAACGCACGCCGTTACGATGGGTTATCTGCCCTACAATTTAGTTCGTCCTGCTCTAAAAAAATTGCGTAGCGAGCCGATTCGTAGAACTCGGCGAGTGTCCCCGGCAGAAATACAGCGCTTACTCGATGGCCGAAATGCACGGCTTGAACTAACAGATAAAAAGGGGCGACCGCGGGCGCTTACAGCAAAACAAAAAGAGGCGTGCCGGTTCTTCTATGTTTTGGCGTTCCTGGGCTGCCGCGCTGGCGAGCTAGCGGCATTAAAACCCGAGGATTTGAATCTTCGCGGCCATTTGTACCGCTCTACGCTGAAAGGGGGAAACTCCGCTTGGCGGCTTATTGCAACAGAAGCGCTAGGTCCGCTTTACGAGCAAGTCATGGAACTTCAGGGAGAACATTTGATTTCACAAGCTGAAGGTTTGCCTTTTAAACCCGCTCCCTATCTGTTTTCTACCAACGGTGGGCCTTACCGGTTTAAAAACGCGGCCGCGACGCTGCGCAACGCCGGGGTTATGCCCGAGGACTGGTACCCCCATGCTTTGCGTCGAGAATTTATATCTTCCGCTCTTGAGTCGGGCGAGCACGCCGAGACAATTATTTTAGCGACCGGACACAAGCACGCTAGTTCTGTACAGCTCTACGACGTCAGCGCTGCGGATTCTCCTGCGAGACTTCAGCAGCTTAACGACCTGTACAAAGCTCGAGCTAAAAAGCTTGCGATTGATGTTGCACTAACTGAACAGCTCGTTGTCTCCGAAGACCCCTGGGCCAATCTCATTTAAATCAGACTCTCCGACCAGATGCCCCGTCACGTCTAACAGTGTGCCGGGTAGCAGCTCCACCCCCGTCTCTGGGTTAAATTCAGTCGCATGCTCTTGCTCGAACAGCGAGTTAAAAAAAGTCAGAATCTTCATAACCTCCTCCGTTTTGGTGACTATACGTATTTTAGCAACTAACTAACCAACTAACTAACGAGGTTTTATGTACGACTTTGAACCCTGCCGATACGCCGCTCGCGAGCCTTATCGCTATTTTGACGAGGTCCATCCTGGTGTATATCGCGGCGGATTTCGTCACGACAACGAGACGCTTTTTTATCTCGATTTTCACACGTTTGTTTATATTTCTAGCTCAGGCGGCGAGCTTCGTGAGCTGACGCTGCAATTTCGGACTCGTTCGTGTATCTCTTTGCACACCATTGATTTTCTTCAGCAGCGCACTTTGTCTCTGCAGCTGTCCGCCCTGCCTTCTTATGTCCAAGTTTACTTTAATCGTCTGAGCAAATCTGAGTACGTCGAGTATCGCACTGGTCTGCTGTCAGCAATCCGAGCTGAACTCGCAGCGCACAGCGTCGAGTTCCGTGGTAAAAAATAATTAATTAAACGGCGCGAAAAGTTTAACGCGTTCGCTATACTTCACAGGATAAGTATTTTTTGTGGGGTCGCGACACGATAAACAGCGGCTCGTTGTGAGGGCCATTTTCGGCTACGCGTTGCAAGTTTCGCTCTTGACGCAATTTAGCCGGCGGCCGGTCAGTTAGCTGACTACCCGGGGGGGGAAACCACTGTCGACTCACGATTAAAGAGCTAGAGTAGTAGTCCAGAGGCTCAAACCTGGTGCGCTAATAAGTTGGGGTGGACTTGGGTCTCGCGCAGGGGACTCACGATAGTGATTTTAGCTAGTTTCGGCGGCTGCGCCCGAACTGAAACCCCTGGGGAACCCCTGGGCAAATGGCACTCAACCCAGCCGCTGGCGGGGTTGGGATGCCTTTTGCCCTAAAGCCTAAAAAAGAAAAAGGAAAACCTAGTCTTAAGATAATCTTAGTATTAAGTTAACCCTACCCGGTCCGTCCTGGTAGGGTTTTCTCTTTTTAGGGCTTCTGCCCGCGCTAGTACCGCTGCTTGGGGTCTGGCGCTCATCGCGGATATCCAGACGCTGAGGGGGCGGTAGCCCCGCGGACAAAGGAAGCTTACCCCAGCCCGCTCGATGGCGGGCGGCGTAGCCCACCCCTTAGGGCGGTAGCCAGCTCTACTCGGTTTTTTCGGCAGGGGCTTCCGGTACTGCTCGCAGCGCTTCTGCATTACCGTTCGCTTCTACGAAGTCCAGGAACCACTGCGGCTTCTTTCCCTTCCCCGTCCAAGTTTTTCCGTCTAGCTGGTATTTAACAGCCGCCGGCTTCCTACTGCTCGGTTTGTCACTCCCCGTCTTTTTAACCGTTTTGTTCGGCAGCAGCGGGCGCAGTACCTCATCTAGCGTCAGCCCTGCCTTCTCTACCTGCTGCTTAATCGACTCCCGCAGTTCGTCCACCCGCTGCTTTTTCATGTCTGGCAGCGCGGACTCTAGCTGTTTTTGCAGCGCGACCATCTCCTCAAGCGTCAGTTTTGTAATATCCAAAGTTACCTCCTAAAAAATAATTAAAAAGCAAACAACACTTCAGAAAACGCGTTTAGGTCTCTGAGTAGCACTTTAAGCAACGACTGACTACTTTCTAAGTAGCCAGTCGTTTTATAGGAATAATGGATGTTTAACATAGTAGCAACTTAAGGAATAATGTTACATCGCGTTGCGTCTATGGGGTAGTCTGGCTTGCAGAAATCAGCTCCCCTTCGGTGGAACGACCTCAACCTTCAATTCAACTTTCAACCCTGTTGCGATGTCGTATAGTTGCTTACGTTTACCCTCTGTGCTGCTGTGAGTCATCACCCAGTAACCATCAGTTACTGTTTGATTGTATTCTGCTGGCGCCTTTATCTTTGAGACCAAAGGGTAGTTATTGCACTGAAGACCAAGTGCACTCACCCTTTGCAATCCAAGTTTCTGGAGCGTTGCGATAAATGTATTGACGGCAGTTTTCTCAAAAAAAAACAGTGCCGTCCGGAAACTTCACTTTCAGGGCTGTCTTTGGCGATTTTGAGTGTGCCTCAATCGTGTAAGCCACCTTAGTAGGTTCAACTTTAACTTTGGCGCGTGTTGTAGCGTCAAGACCGATTAGCCATTCCTGCTTCAACGATTCGAGCTTTCCACGGAACTTGCTAAGCTCTTTGGCTGATGAAATGACGTTCTCTGCCTCCTTGTACTGCCCTTGGTTCAGGAATGATGCTCCTTGAGAGTGCACTTCGCTCACAACAGCGTTGATTTCTTCAAGAATGAGGTCAAATGCCGCGGATACGCTATCGGTGTTCATGTTGATTGCTCCTCTTCTCTGACGGGGTTTAGCTCTGCGTCTTTTTGGGGGTGTTGGACATGGCGCCAAGCTCTTCTAGAAGCTTCTCCGCGACCTCCTTTGATTGTGCTCGAAGGTCGTCAGCCAATATCCACTCTCTATCTTCGGGGCGTTTTATCCACAGGTCGCGCCACGCATTGCGGTTGTATCCGCCAGCAATGGTCTTGGCCAAACTGCCTGGCGAAATAGGGCTTCCCTGATATGTAAGCTCATCGCCGTCAACCTTCGCGTAGGAATAAGAGCCTTGGTACTGCATGCGTATTTGTGTGCCATCAGGTAGAAAGACATTTTTCCATTGATAGCCACGGGCATCGCTCTCGACTAGTAGCTCAGGTTTAAAATCAGCGTTGTCCATCCAATACTGGATAGCTTCAGATGCGACGACTACGGGGTCACGGGGGTCATTGTTGTGGCGCAAGAACTCAGCTAGTTGAAGAAACAGCGAAGTCGAAACGGGGATGGACACTTGCGTTTTCATTTGTTTTCCTTCGTTATGGTGCGTTTTCATAGTATCCAAAGAAAAACGCACCGTCAACAACAAAAACGCACGATTGCGCAAAAAGATTGCGTTTTCAAATGACATTCCAATATTGGAGAAGGGCAACGCACCGCGCTGTATGGTTATCAGGGCTGGTGCCTACACTCGGATGAACTTGAGCCGCTGAGGCAGCACGGCGCGGATGTACTCTGCGTGTGCCGGGCTGGTGTATTCTTTTTGAATATAACCCAGTAGTCGGGGTTCGATTTTATCTGCAGCGGGTGCTGAAATCGCGACGATTACATGTGCGAGATACCCCCTTCGGTATTCCGGCAGAACGTGCCAGCTCCGCGTAGCCGCGAAGGTGCTAATCAGCCAGTCGCCTAGGACGTGCACGTCTCTACCGCTGCGCTCTGAGTTTTCCACTTCTACCCAGGAATAGTCCACCCGGTGCCCGTCCGGGCTTTCGTATTCGTCAAGCAGCAGACCGTCAGGGATTTTATTGTTCAGCGTGTGCGCTGCTTGATTAAGTTGAATCTGGCGGTCAGTGATTACGCCGGTCGCAAGACCCGTCACGAGCGCGTCGATTAGAATAGCGTTAGATGCGTCGCGGTGACCCGTCACGTTGTCGAATAGCGCGGCTTGGCCGGGCAGGCAGAATCGACTGCTGTTTCCGATACGTCGCTCAACTAGTCGCCCCGCTTCAACTAGCTGAGCGGTCATCCGCTGCGCTTTGCGCAGGTTGTCGCAGAAGTGTGCTGCCGCGATTTCACGATTGCCCAGATACCCGTACTTGTCGACCTCTTGAACTATTTTGTTTAACACGATAGACCCCTTATTTTTAACGCGCGCACTATCGCGCACAAAGGGTATAGCGAACGCACGCACTTCTGCGTGTTGACGTCCAATATTTAAGTTGTTGACGTACGCTTGACGCGCGTCGATTTAAATGCACGTCACCACTACGCTTAAACCCTTGCGGGATTAAGCTGCGCGCCCTGGGTTGCCGCTGCGCGGCGCCTTGCCGGGCTTGCTTCTCCGGGCTTCGCCCTTCGCGGGCTGGGTCGCTGCGCTCCTTGCCGCCCTTGACGCGGCCCCCCAGCCTCCGGCAGGGGAAAGGGGCCTCTGCCTGCCGCGCGCATGCGCGCACGTCAGCTACGCAATCGTTTAAACGATTGTCAGACCCCCCTTTCCCCTGCCGGGGGGGCCGTGGCGTTGCCCCCCATTTAAATACGGGCGCGACTCGCTACGCTCGCAAATGCGCCCCCATTTAAATCGGCTCCCCCACCGGCTGCCGCCGGACCGGGGCTAGCGCCCCCGACTCCCGACGCCGGCCCGCGACTCCCTGCGGTCGCAATTGCTGTCCTCTGCGGCCTGTCGGCTCCCTGCCCTCATCGGGGGTTGCCACCCCCTGCCCCGCCCGCTACTATCACGTTAATACATAATTACACGTGCAATGTGTGCACTTAGCACAATGGAAAAACAGCAGAAATCGCTATCGAATCAACAGGATATGCTTATATCTAGGCATACTCCATAATTATGGATGCAATACCCGAATCCACCTCTTCCACCCACAAGTCCACATCCTCCATGAACGCCGGCCGCATCGCACCCCTTGCCCTCTACCAGGAAGTCGCCGAACGCCTGCGCCAGCGCATCTTTGCCCACGAACTCCCCCCCGGCACCTGGGTCGATGAGCAGGCCCTCGCCGCCGACTACGGCATCTCCCGCACGCCGCTGCGCGAGGCCCTCAAGGTGCTTGCCGCCGAGGGTCTGGTGACGCTCAAGCCGCGCCGCGGCTGCTACGTGACAGAAATTTCCGAGCGCGATCTGGACGAGATCTTCACCGTGCTGTCGCTCCTCGAAGGCCAGTGCGCCGCCGACACCACCCACAAGGCCACCGAGGAAGACCTCGCCCGCCTGCGCAGCATCCACGACGACCTGGAGCGCGCCGCCGCCGACAAGGATATCGACGGTTTCTTCGAGGCCAACCAGACCTTCCACCAGGAAGTCCAGCTGATCGCCGACAACCGCTGGCTGACCCAGACCATCACCGACCTGCGCAAGGTCATCAAGCTGTCGCGGCACCACTCGCTGTTCAGCGAGGGCCGGCTGGAACAATCCCTGGCCGAGCACCGGCTCATCCTCGAGGCCCTTGGCCGCCGCGACGCCACCGGCATCGAACGGGCGATGCGCGACCACATCTCCAGCGGCCGCCGGGCGCTGGCCAAGATCGCCTCCCGCAAGGAAAGCACGGCCTGACATAACCCGCTGCGCCAGAAAGACAAAACCCCCGTCCGGTCGCCCGGCGGGGGTTTTTGTTTGACCATGCGCCCCGAAGGGCGCATCGGGATCAGTGGCTGCTGGCTTCGGCAGCACCAAAACCGGTCTGGGCACGCACGTACTGGTCTTCGAACGCAGCACGCTCAGCCTGGGCTTCGGCGCTGTTGTCGAGCTTGGACACAATGAACGTGATCAGGAAGGCCAGGGGCATGGAGAACAGGGCCGGCTGGTCGTACGGGAACAGCGCCTGGGCGTTGCCCAGCACGGTGACCCACACGGACTTGGACAGCACCACCAGCAGCACCGCAGCCACGAGGCCGGCGTAACCGCCCACGATCGCGCCGCGGGTGGTCAGGCCCTTCCAGTACATGGAGAGGATCAGCACCGGGAAGTTGGCGGAAGCGGCGATACCGAAAGCCAGGGCCACCATGAACGCCACGTTCATCTTCTCGAAGGCGATGCCGAGGACGATGGCCACGAGGCCCAGGCCCACGGAGGCGAAACGGGACACGCGCAGCTCTTCGGTCTCGGTCGCCTTGCCCTTGCGGATCACGCGGGCGTAGATGTCGTGGGAGATGGCAGCCGCGCCGGCCAGCGCCAGACCGGACACCACGGCCAGAATGGTCGCGAAGGCCACGGCCGACAGGAAGCCCAGCAGCAGGTTGCCGCCCACGGCCTTGGCCAGGTGCATGGCGATCATGTTGCCGCCGCCGACGATCTTGCCGCCGATCTTGCCGCCTTCGAAGAACTCGGGGTTCTGGCCGACGATGATGATGGCCGCGAAGCCCATCAGCAGGATGACGTTGAAGAAGTAGGCCACGAAACCGGACGCGTAGAGCACCGACTTGCGGGCTTCCTTGGCGTTGGTCACGGTGAAGAAGCGCATCAGGATGTGCGGCAGACCGGCGGTACCGAACATCAGGCCAAGGCCCAGCGACAGGGCGGTGACCGGATCCGGCAGCAGCGAGCCCGGGAACAGCAGCTTCTCGCCCAGCGAGTGCAGCGAGATCGCCTGGCTCATCATGTTCTCGAAGCTGAAGCCGAACTGGGACATGGCCAGCACCATCACCAGCGTGCCGCCGGCAAGCAGCATGCAGGCCTTGATGATCTGCACCCAGGTGGTGGCAACCATGCCGCCGAAGGTGACGTAGACCATCATCAGCGCGCCAACGACGAACAGGGCGATGTTGTAGTCCAGACCGAACAGCAGCTTGATCAGCTGACCGGCACCGACCATCTGCGCCACCAGGTAGAAACACACCACGGTCAGCGAGGACACCGCGGCCATCGTGCGCACCTTGCCCTGGTTGAGGCGGTAGGAGGTGATGTCGGCAAAGGTGAACTTGCCGAGGTTACGCAGGCGCTCGGCCATCAGGAACAGGATGATGGGCCAGCCGGCGAAGAAGGCGATCATATAGATGTAGCCATCGACGCCCTTGGTGTAGACCAGCGCGGTGAGGCCCAGCAGGGTCGCGGCGGACATGTAGTCGCCGGCGATCGCAAGGCCGTTCTGGAAACCGGTGATGCCGCCACCAGCGGTGTAGAAGTCGGACGCCGACTTGGTGCGGCCAGCCGCCCAGTAGGTGATGCCGAGGGTCATCGAGACGAACAGCACGAACATCCCGATGGCGTGCAGGTTGAGCGGCTGCTTTTCGGTGGCGGAGATCGCGTCACCGGCAAACGACAGGGCCGGGGCGAGGAGCGCCAGCAGCGCGAGATTCAGACGGGCCAGCATTACTTCACCTCCTTGGATGCATCACGGATGACTTCGGCGGTGATCTCGTCGAACTCGCCATTGGCGCGCTTCACGTAGACCGCGGTCAGCACCCAGAAGAAGATGAACATGAACAGCTCGAAGGCGATCCCGACGGTGAGGTAGGAACCTTCGGACAGACGCTTGCCGATCACTTGCGGCTGGAAGGCCACGACCATGAAGAAGCCGTAGAAGATCGTCAGGACGATCACGGACAGGATGGTGGCAAAGCCCTGGCGCTTGGACACCAGTTCGGCAAAGCGCGGGTTGCGTCTGATACGTGCGTAAACCGCACTCTGAGACGAGGTGCTCGACATGATTTCCCTCCCTATGGAAATGCATTGAATGCGGCGCGATCTGCCTGTTGGACCCAAATGGCGATCAGAGCGAATATTTTTTATGGATGCTTCTCGCAGGGCGAAGCCGCGCCAATACAACGCCCAACCGGATGATATAACATACAGAAGACTCCATACCACGCCGTATGGAAATATTTTTGCACCGCATCAAATAATTTTATCGACCCCAGCCGACGGAACCGCCCACCCATGCCCGGAGAAATCCTCTTCTGCCAGGATGCTGGCATCGCCACCCTGACCCTCTCCAACCCGGACAAGCTCAATGCCGTCGATGCCGGCATGTGGCGCGGCCTGCAGCGCCGCATGAGCGAACTCAACGCCGACCCCGACCTGCGCTGCGTGGTGCTGCGCGGCGCCGGCGACAAGGCCTTCGCGGCCGGCGGCGACATCGAGGAATTCCTGGTCGTGCGCGCCACCGTGGACGACGCCCTGCACTATCACGAGGAACTCGTCGCCGCTGCCCTCGACGCCATCCGCGCCTGCCCGGTGCCCACGGTCGCGATGATCCAGGGCGCCTGCATCGGCGGCGGCGTGGAGATCGCCGGCTGCTGCGACATCCGCATCGCCGGCGAATCGAGCCGCTTCGGCGCGCCGATCAACAAGCTGGGCTTTTCGATGTATCCGGGCGAGATGGCCGGCCTGCTGGAACTCGTCGGCCCCGCGGTGCTGCTCGAGATCCTGCTCGAAGGCCGCATCCTCAACGCCCGCGAGGCGCTCGCCAAGGGCCTGCTGACCCGGGTGGTGGACGACGAAGAGGTCGAGAAGGAAGCCCTCGCCACCGCCGGCCGCATCGTGAAGGGCGCGCCGCTGGTGGCCCGCTGGCACAAGCAGTGGGTGCATCGCCTGATGAAGGGCACGCCCCTCACGGCCGAAGAAAAGCGCGCCGCCTTCGACTTCCTCGCCACCGACGACTACAAGGAAGGCCTGGACGCCTTCCTGGGCAAACGTTCGCCGGTGTTCAAGGGGCGCTGAAGCCCCTCGTCAGCCCGCCTGCCAGCGGGCGAGCAGCGCGGCCCGGTGGGGCACCAGCTGCTTCACCGCCACGTCGAGCACCGGGCCGGTGAGGGTGTGGCCGGAGCATTCCGCAGCCAGCACCACGTCGGTTTCGCCCACCGCCACCCGCAGCGGGCCCTGGGCCTGTTGCAGGCGCGTCTGGCGATGGGACGCATCCAGAAAGATATGCCCGTTGGTGAGGTTGAGCTTGCCCTCGATCTGGGTCGGCTTGCCGTTCGATAGCAGCGCATCCACCCGGCAACCCACCAGCCGGTATTCATTGACGAGGGCCAGGGCCTGGCTGCGCAGGTAGCCCGCCTGGTCCGCCTCGGCAGCGGGCAGCCGGGCGGCGGCGCGGGCGGCCAGGGTTGCCACCTCGGCGTCGGTGAGATGGGGCGCGGCCTCGACGATGCGCGCCGGCTCGATGCGGGCGACCGCCCTCGCCACGGCGTCGAGCCGGTGGTGGTGCTTGACGACCCGCACCTCGGCCTTGGCCAGCTGCTTGCCAGCGATTACCGGCAGGCCCTGGATCACCGTCGGGCCCAGCAGTTCAGCCAGCTTCTGGCAAAGCCGCGCGTGGTCGAGGGCGGCCACGGATGCGGGGACGGCCAGTTCGAGATCGAACTGGAGCTGGAGGCGGACATTGGCTGCGGACATGGAACCACCCGAACGGTATAGGTCGGAGGGTTCACGGACAGAAACCCGCCCACTTTAGGCGTTCAGCTCCCCAGCACCGTGTGCAGCATCTTGGCCGACAGCAGCACCAGCACGCCGGCAAAGATCTTCTTCAGCGTCGCCACTGGCAGCCGGTGGGCCAGCCGGGCGCCGATGGGCGCGGTGAGGCTCGAGAGCAGGCTCAGCAGCACCAGCGCCGGCAGGTAGACAAAACCCACCGACCACTCGGGCAGGCCCTGCACCGACCAGCCATTGATCAGATAACCCAGCGCGCCGGCCAGGGCGATGGGCAGGCCGATGGCGGCCGAGGTGCCGATGGCGTTGTGCACCTTGACGTTGCACCACGTCATGAAGGGCACCGACAGCGAGCCGCCACCGATCGCCACCAACGACGAGATCGCGCCGATCACGCCGCCCACGCCGATCAGGCCGGCGGTACCCGGCAGTTCGCGGGTCGGCTTGGGTTTCACGTTGAGGATCATCTGCACCGCCACATAGGCGGTGAAGCACGCAAAAAAGATCGCCAGCGGCTGGGTGGGCGCGCGGGACGCCACGAAGGTGCCGGCAAAGGTGCCCGCCAGCACGCCCGGGGCGATGCCCTTGACGATGTCCCAGCGCACCGCGCCGTGGGCGTGGTGGGCGCGCAGGCTGGAGATCGAGGTGACCACGATGCCGGCCATCGAGGTGCCCAGCGCCAGATGCACCATGTGCTCCTTCGGAAAACCCTGGGCTGCGAACAGCGTGGTGAGCATCGGCACCATGATTGCGCCACCGCCCACGCCGAGCAGGCCCGCAAAAAAGCCGACGAAGGCGCCCAGCGCGAGATAGGCGGCCAGCCATTCGATTCCGATGTTCATTTCCAGTCCTGAAGATCCGTTACGCCGAGCAGTTGCCCGACGATGAAGCGCCATTCGGCCGGCTCGACCGGCGTGATCGACAGCCGGTTGCCGCGGGCGAGGACGCGCATGTTCTCGAGTTCCGGGTGGCTGCGCAATTCGGGCAAACCCACGAGCCGGGTCTTGCGCACGAAAGCCACGTCCACGTGCACCCAGCGGGGGTTTTCGGGCGTGGATTTAGGATCGAAATACTTGCTGGCCGGATCGAACTGGGTGGCGTCCGGGTAGGCGCTGCTCGCCACCTTGGCGATGCCGGCGATGCCCGGCTCGGCGCAGCCGGAGTGGTAGAACAGCACCCCGTCGCCCACCTGCATGCCGTCGCGCATGAAGTTGCGCGCCTGGTAGTTGCGCACGCCGTACCAGGGCACCGTCTGCTCGGGGCGCTGGGCCAGGTCGTCGATGGAGACGTCGTCGGGTTCGGATTTCATCAGCCAGTAGCGCATCGGGGGCTCCTTGTTGGACATGGGCGCCCCCGGCGCGATCGACGGGGGCAACCTGCGACGTTTTCGCCGAATTCGCCCCGCGACACAAGCGGGATGTCGGCGCCCGCCGCCGAACCCCCTCCGCACGGCTATGATGTCGGGGCATTCCCGATCAATCCCGGCTAGCCTGCCCACCCGACCCAAGCGCGAGGCCTCCGCCATGCCATCCGCCCCCCTGCGCCCCAACCCGCTTTCCTGCAGCCTGATCCGCCTTGTGCTGGCGATCTGCGCGGCGCTGGTGCTGATCCTCGCCCCCGGCGCCCAGGCCGCCCGACAGGCTGCGCCGCCGCCGGCCGCACCCGCGCCAGCTCCAGCACCGGCACCGGTCGCCGACGCCCCGGCGGTCGAAGAGGCCGACCTGATCCTGATGAACCGCACGATCGTGCGCTTTCGCGCCCGGCTCCTGGGCGCCACCCCCCATCAGCGGGCCGAGCGGGGGCAGGCGACGATCAGCGCGATCCTCGAACGGGCCACCAGCGACGACGTGGTCGTGCAGCCCAACGCGGTGGGCAACATCCTCCTGATCGACGGCCAACTGGCCTTCGTGCTCACCCCCGACGACACCGACAAGCTCGCCGGCGAGACCCTCGCCACCCTCACCGACAAGACCGTCGCTGTGCTGCGCACCGTGGTCGCCGAATCCCGCGAGAGCCGCGACAGCCGCAGTCTGGCCGAGGGGCTGGCGGTATCGGCCGGAGCGACGCTGGTGTTCATCACCCTGCTCTACCTGCTCGGCCGGCTGCAGGCGTGGATCACCCGACGCCTCGCCGCCGCCATTGACGCCCGGGCCGAGCGGCTCAAGCTGGGCGGCACCGAGCTGATCCGCCGCGACCGCATCCTCGCCGCCGTGGGCTGGCTCTCGCGGGCGCTGTTCTGGCTGCTTGCGGCCCTGCTCGCCTACACCTGGCTGGCCCGCATCCTGGCACGCTTTCCGTACACCCGGGCGTGGGGCGAGAACCTCGACGACTACCTGCTGGGCGTGCTGGGAAGGCTCGGCGTCGGCATCCTGCAGACCCTGCCCAACCTGCTCATCGCGCTGCTGATGTTCCTGGTCGCCCGGGCCGTGGTGGGGCTGCTCAAGCCGGTGTTCGACCACGCGGCCGGCAACAACACGGGCCTGGGCTGGCTCGACAAGGACACGGTGGAGCCGACCCGCAAGATCACCAACATCCTGATCTGGATCTTCGCGCTGGTGATGGCCTACCCCTACCTGCCCGGCGCCCAGACCGAGGCCTTCAAGGGCATGTCGGTGCTGATCGGCCTGATGGTGTCGCTGGGCGCGTCGAGCATCGTGGGCCAGGGCGCCGCCGGGCTCATTCTGATGTACTCGCGCACCCTGCGCACTGGCGAATACGTGCGCATCGGCGACCACGAAGGCACCGTCGTCGCCATCAGCCTGTTCAACACCCGCCTGCGCACCGGCCGCGGCGCCGAGATCACCCTGCCCAACTCGCTGATCGTCGGCAACGCCACCCGCAACTACTCGCGCACCCAGGGCGGGCGCGGCTTCATGCTCGACACCACCGTCACCATCGGCTACGACACCCCGTGGCGGCAGGTCGAGGCGATGCTCGTCGAAGCCGCCCGACGCACCCCCGGCATTTCCGCCGACCCGGCCCCGCGCATCTTCCAGACAGCCCTGTCGGATTTCTACCCCGAATACTGCCTGGTGGTGCACGCCACCCCGGTCGGCGCCGAGCCGCGGGCGCAGCTGCTGTCGCGCCTCCACGCCAACGTCCAGGATGTCTTCAACGAATACGGCGTGCAGATCATGTCGCCCCACTACATCGCCGATCCGGCAACAGAAAAACGCGTTGCGCCCGATAACTGGTATGCACCGCCCGCGCGCAGGCCCGACCCGGCCTGAGCCGCGGGTTATCATCCATCGTCGTCTGCCCCGGAGCCACGCCATGAGCATCACCCCCGAACGTCGCAAGAACCTCTCCCTGCGCGAACTGGTCGACAAGGCCTACCTCATCATCGAGCCCTTCTTCGACCCGACCAACGCCTGGAACGGCCAGACCCTCGAGCACCTGGCCTACCGGGTGGTGCGTGACCAGCTCCCCGACATTCCGCCCGAAGACGTCCAGATCATCGTCTCCGCCTCCACCCGCATCTACCGCGCCAAGCACCCGGGCGCCTGACCGCCGCCGCCCGGCGGGCCCCACCGCCCGCCCCACGCCCCCATCGCCATCCGTCGTGACCCGCTTCTATCCCCTCCTGTTCGTCCTGCTGTGGAGCACCGGCTTCATCGGCGCCAAGTACGGCCTGCCCTACGCCGAGCCCATCACCTTCCTGTGCGTGCGCTACGGGCTGGTGATCGGGCTGATGGGCCTCGTCGCCCTCGCCACCCGCGCCCCGTGGCCGGCGGCGCCCCGCCAGTGGCTGCACATCGGCATCACCGGGCTGCTGGTGCATGCGCTCTACCTGGGCGGCGTGTTCTCGGCCATCCACCAGGGCCTGCCGGCGGGGATCACCTCGCTGGTGGTCGGGCTGCAGCCGCTGCTCACCGCGCTCGGCGCCGGGCTGCTACTGGGCGAGCGCGTGCTGCCACGCCAGTGGGCCGGGCTGGTGCTGGGCTTTGGCGGCGTCGGGCTGGTGGTGTCGAGCAAGGTGGTGGCGGTCGCCGGTGGCAACGGCCTTCAGGCCATGCTCGTCCCGGCCCTGCTGGCGCTGGCCGGCATCACCGCCGGCACCCTCTACCAGAAGCGCTTCTGCCCCAGCTTCGACCTGCGCACCGGCGCGGTGATCCAGTTCGTGCCCTGCCTTGTGGTGAGCAGCCTGTTTGCCGCCAGCACCGAAACCATGGTGATCGACTGGTCCGGCCAGTTCGTCTTTGCGCTGCTGTGGCTGGTGCTGGTGCTGTCGGTGGGCGCCATCAGCCTGCTCAACCTGCTGATCCGCAGCGGCAGCGCGGTCAATGTGGCGAGCCTTTTCTACCTCACCCCGCCCACCACCGCCCTCATCGCCTGGGCGGCCTTTGGCGAGACCCTCACCGGCCTCGCGCTGGTGGGCATGGGCATCACCGTGTTCGGCGTCTGGCTGGCCCGCAAATGAGCGCCCCCGCCGCCTCCACCAGCGTCGCCACGCGCATCCTTGGCATCGACCCGGGCCTGCGCCACACCGGCTTCGGCGTCATCGACACCCTCGGCAGCCAGCTGCGCTACGTGGCCAGCGGCGTCATCAAGAGCGGCGAAGGCAGCCTGCCCGAGCGCCTCAAGGTGATCCTCGACGGGGTGCGCCAGGTCATCACCACCTACCAGCCCGACCAGGTGGCGGTGGAGATCGTCTTCGTGAACGTCAATCCGCAATCCACCCTGCTGCTGGGTCAGGCCCGGGGCGCGGCGATCTGCGGCGCGGTGTCCCACGACCTGCCGGTGGCCGAATACACCGCACTGCAGGTCAAGCAGGCGGTGGTCGGCCACGGCAAGGCTGCCAAGGAGCAGGTGTGCCACATGGTCGAGCGTCTGCTGGCCCTCGAGGCGAGCCCCTCTCCGGACGCCGCCGACGCGCTGGCCTGCGCCATCTGTCATGCCCACGGCAGCTCCGGGCTGGCCGCGCTGGCCGGCGTCGGCACCCGCAAGCGAGGCGGCCGGCTGACCCGCTGATCACCACGGCCGCACCGTGGCGAAACATGCTCCGCCGTGGGTAGTAATGCACAGCGGGTTTTTTGTAATCACGTATAAAGCCTTCATGCTGGCGCGCCGTCGACAGTTCGAACCCGTCATATCCGGACCATGCCTCCGTCTTCGCCCTTTCCCACCGCCGTGACGCACAACCTGTTGATCAGCCTGGCGTATATCGCCCTCGGCTGGCTGGCGACTGGGCTGGCCGTGGCGGGGGGCTACGCCAGCCCCGTCTTCCCCGCTGCCGGCCTGGCGCTGGCGGCGGTGCTCTATCTGGGCGTGCCGGCGCTGCCGGGGGTGTGGATCGGTTCGATGGCGCTGCACCTGCTGCTGGCTTATGTCAATTCGTCCCTGAGCACCGCCGACACCATCGCCGCGATGGCCATCGCCAGCGGCGCAACGGCCCAGGCCTGGCTGGGCCGGGCGCTGATCCAGCGCTGGCAGGGCGACGAATGGCGCACCCTCGACAACGCCACCGCGGTGTTCCGCTTCCTGCTACTGGGCGGCCCGCTGGCGTGTCTGGTGTCGGCCACCATCGGCATCCTCAGCCTGTTCCTCACCGGCGTGCTCAGCCGGCCGGCGCTGCCCTTCGCGTGGTGGAACTGGTTTGCCGGCGACGCCTTCGGGGTGCTCACCTTCACCCCGCTCACCCTGTGCTTCCTGCTCACCAACGATCCCCTCTGGCAGGCCCGGCGGCGGCGCATGGTGATCCCCGTCGCGGCCACCCTGGCGATGGCCGCCGCGGCCTTCCACGCCGCCGCGAACTGGGAGCGCAGCGAGGTCGAACACCACCTGCAGAGCGACGGCCTGCGCATCCACCAGCGCATCAGCGACCGCCTGCTGAGCCACCGGGAAGTCCTGCAGTCCCTGCGCAGCTTCATCGAGGTCACGCCCGACCTCTCCGACAGCCGCTTCAACGCCTTCACCCGGTCGCCCCTGCATAACAACCCCGATCTCCACGCCCTCAGCTTCAACACCTTCGTGCGCGATGCCGACCGGGCTGCTTTCGAGGCCGCCATGGGCCGTCAGCTCGGCCGCGCCGATTTCCAGATCACCGAGCGGAGCATCGACGGCATCCTGCAGCGCGCCGGCAAGCGCGACACCTACGTGCCGGTCACCCTCATCGCCCCGGCGGCAAGCAACCAGCGCGCCATCGGCTTCGACATCGCCTCCGAGGCGATCCGCTGGGATGCGGCCAACCGGGCCCTCGGCCAGCGCAGCGGCATCTACGTCACCGCCCCCATCCTGCTGGTCCAGGAGAACCAGGTGGCGGTGCTCACCCTGGCGCCGGTGCTGCAGCCTGGCAGCACCCAGCTCCGGGGCTTTGCGGTGGCCATCATCCAGGTCGGGCAGCTGGTCGAGCGCGCCCTGCGCGACACCCTGCCCACCGGCCTCAACATATCCCTCGTCGATCCCTACGCCCTGGGCAGCGTGCGCCGCCTCGACAACGGCGAATCCCCCGTGAGCAGCGGCAAGCCGGGGCAACAGTGGGAGCACAAGCTCGCCTTCGGCGACCGGGAATGGCTGCTCAAGGTGAGCGCCGACGAGCGCTACCTCGAATCCCAGCGCTCCCTCAACGCCTGGGCCGTGGGCGTCGCCGGCCTGCTGTTCACCACCCTGCTGCAGGCCCTCTTCATGAGCCTAACCGGGCGCAACTGGATCATCCAGCGCCAGGTGGATCGCCAGACCGCCGACCTCGCCGCCAAGAACCGCGAGCTCGCCCTCGCCACCATCTCCATCAACAAATCGCCGGATGCCGCCTTCTGGGTGCTGCCGGACGCCCGCATCGTGCGGGTCAATCCCGCCGCCTGCCGGCTGCTCGGCTATCCGGCCGAGGCGCTGCTCACCCTGCGCGTGCCCGAGATCGCGCCGGACATCAGCGAAGCCAGCTGGAGCGCCCTGTGGAATCGGGTGTGGGCCAACGGCTCGGATGTCTTCGAATCCATCCACCGCTGCAAGGACGGCAGCGAGATCACGGTGGCGGTGGTCGCCAGCCTGGTCAGCGCCGACGGCACCGACTACCTCTACGCCAGCGTGCGTGACATCTCCGAGCGCAAGGCCGCCGAGGCCGAGCTCACCCGCCATCGCGACCACCTCGAGGAGCTCGTCGCCGCCCGCACCGCCGACCTCTCGGTGGCCAAGGAGGCCGCCGAAGCCGCCAACCGGGCCAAGAGCAGCTTCCTCGCCAACATGAGCCACGAGCTGCGCACCCCGATGCACGCGATCATCGGCCTCACCCACCTGCTCCACCGCAACAACACCGATCCCGCCCAGCACGACCGCCTTGACAAGATATCCAGCGCCGCCACCCACCTGCTCCAGCAGCTGGGCGACGTGCTCGAACTCGCCCGCATCGACGCCGAACGGATCGCCATCGAGCAGACCCGCTTCGCCATCGACGAGCTCATCCACCGGGCCATCGACCTGCTCGGCGCCAGCCTGGAAGGCAAGGGCCTCGGCCTGCAGCTGGACATCGACCCCGACCTCGCCGGCCGCCCGCTGATCGGCGATCCGCTGCGCATCCAGCAGGTGCTCGCCCACGTCGTCGGCAACGCGGTGAAGTTCACCAGCACCGGGATGATCGTCATCCGCGCCCGCCTCACCGACGCACACGCCAGCGGCGCCCTGCTCCACATCGAGGTGCAGGACAGCGGGATCGGCATCACCGCGGCCGACCAGGAACGCATCTTCAACCCCTTCGAGCAGGCCGACGGCTCCGTCACCCGGCGCTTCGGCGGCACCGGGCTGGGCCTCGCCATCTGCCGCCGCCTCACCCGGCTGATGGGCGGCGACATCGGCGTGACGAGCGAACCGGGCCACGGGAGCACCTTCTGGATCACCCTGCGGGTCGGCGTGCTGCCCGGCGACGCCAGCGGCGCAGCGCCGGTCGAACTGACCGCCGCCGAAGCCGAACGCCGGCTGCGCGCCGAGCACGGCCACCGCCGCCTGCTGCTGGTGGAAGACGACTGGGTGAATCAGGAAGTCAGCCTCGAGCTGCTCCGCAACGAGCTCGGCCTGCAGGTCGACCTCGCCCCCGACGGCGCCGAAGCCGTGCGGATGACCGCCGACACCGCCTACGACCTGATCCTGATGGACGTCCAGATGCCGATCATGGACGGGCTCACCGCCACCCGCAGCATCCGCGCCCGCCCCGGCCCCTGCGCCCGGGCGCCGATCGTCGCGATGACCGCCAACACCTTCGACGAAGATCGCAAGGCCTGCTTTGATGCCGGCATGAACGACTTCATCCCCAAGCCGGCCGACCCGGACCAGCTCTTCATCACCCTGCTGCGCTGGCTCGAAGGCCCCGCCCCCGCCGCCTATCCGGCCACGGCGTCCCACAGCAGCTTGAGTCCCGACAGCCCCAGCGCTGCGGTGGCCAGCAGATAGAAGGGCCGCTCCGGGATGCGCTGGAGCAGGCGCATCCCCGTCCACACCCCCACCGGCACCAGCGGCAACAGCATCGCGGACATCACCAGCGTGTCGCGGGTGAACAGGTCCAGCCCCAGATAGAACGGCAGCTTGGCCAGGTTGAGCGCCGCAAAGAAGAACACCGACGTCGCCGCAAAGGCCTGCCGCGGCAGGCCGCGGGTCAGCAGGTAGATCATCAGCGGCGGCCCACCCGCGTGGGCCAGGGTGCTGGTGAAGCCCGCCCCCACCCCACACAGCCGGGCCAGACGCGGCAGCGGCGCCGTGTGGGCTTCGGCCTTCGGCTTGCGCAGCAGCCGGTCCGCGGCAAACACCACCGCAATCAGCCCCACCGCGCCCTTCACCATCCGGTCCGACATCACCCCGAAGGCCAGCGTGCCCAGCGCGATGCCCGCCAGCGACGCCGGCAGCAGCAGGCGCAGCTCGGCCCAGTCGGCCTTGCCCCGCCAGGCGCGGATGCCGAAGAGGTCCATCGCGATCAGCACCGGCAGCATCACCGCCACCGCGTCCCGCGGCGACATCCACATGGACATGAAAGGCACTGCCAGCCCGCCCAGGGCGCCACCGAGGCCGGACTTGGAGATGCCGGTAAGCAGGATGGCGATCGCGGTGACGATCCAGCCGGTAGCATCGAGGTGCATGGGCGCATTTCGGAGAACGGGCGTGAACGATGCCACAAACTGCGCAACGCTTTTCCGATGCACTAAACTTCCTGACGCCACCGCCGAAAATTGGGCATTGCCCCTCGCCGCCCGCACCATGCCGCCCGAGCCTCCCCAGGACCATCTCGTCACGCCCGAACAGTTGTGCGTCGGCCTGTTCGTCCACCTCGACCTGCCGTGGTTCAGCCACCCGTTCAGCTTCAACAGCTTCAAGATCCGCTCGGCGGACCAGCTGAAGACCCTGCGCGAGCTGGGCGTCACCCGTTTCCGCTACGACCCCGAACGCTCCGACGTGCAGCCCCGCGGCACGGCGCCGGCCGCCCCCGCCGCGCCGCCCCCGCCGCCGGTCGAGGAAGACCCCGCCACCTGCGCGGCCCTCGCCGCCAAGCGCGAGCGGATCGCCCGCCTGGCCCAGCGCAAGCGTCAGGTCATCGAAGTCGAAAAAGCCTTCGTCAAGGCCGCCGGGGTGATGCGCAACATCAACAAGAATCTCTTCTCCCGCCCCAAGGAGTGCCTCGAAGAGGTGGACGAGCTGGTCAACCAGATGGTCGTCGCCTTCCTCGACCAGCCCGAGGCCGCGCTGCATGTGATGGGCGAGCACGCCGCCGGCGAGGAGGCCTATTTCCACGGCCTCAACGTGTCGATCCTGTCGATGATGCTGGCCAAGGATCTCGGCTTCTCCCGCAGCCAGAGCCAGCTGCTGGGCGTCGGGGCGCTGCTCCACGACGTGGGCCTCGCCGACGTCCCCGAACGGATCGCCCGGGCCCGGCACGAGCTCACCACCCCCGAACGCAACCTGCGCGAGCTGCACTGCGAATACGGCGTGCGCCTCGGCAAGCAGATCGGCCTGCCCGAGCCGGTGCTGCGCATCATCGCCCAGCACCACGAACTCGCCGACGGCAGCGGCTACCCGCGCCACCTGAAGGGCGACCAGATCGACCCGCTGGCCCGCCTCGTGGCGCTGGTCAATTACTACGACAACCTGTGCAACCCGGGCGACCTCGCCAAGGCCCTGACGCCCCACGAGGCCCTGTCGATGATGTTCGCCCAGCGCCGCAACAAGTTCGACGGTCAGGCCCTGCAGGTGATGATCCGCAGCCTCGGCGTGTATCCGCCGGGTTCGGTGGTGCGCCTGTCCAACGACGCGCTGGCGCTGGTCTCGTCGGTCAATCCGGCCAAGCCCCTGCGCCCGTGGGTCACCGTGTTCGACCCGGACATCCCCCGCGACGAGGCGATCATGCTCGATCTTGAGCAGGAGCCCGACATCAACATCGCCAAGGCCCTGCGCCCGGTCCACCTGCCGCCCGACGTGTACGAATACCTCAGCCCCCGCAAGCGCGTGACCTACTACTTCGACGCCGACTCCCGGCAGGGACGCAACCCATGAACAGCCGCTACCAGGACATCCTGCTCGGCGCCGCAGGGGAGATCCTGCTGCTGGTCGACCCGGCCAGTCTCACCATCCTCGCCGCCAGCCCGGCCACCGCGCGCCTGCTCGGCCAGCCCGTGGAGGCGCTGGCCGGCCTGCCCATCACCGAGATCGAATGCGCGCTCTCCGACGTGTTCTTCTGGGAAGAGGTGCGCACCGGCGGCATCACCGAAGAGCAGACCATGGAGGGCCTGTACCGGCGCGCCGACGGCAACCTGCTCGAAGCCCGCAAGACCGTCCGCCGCCTGCCCGAGGGCATCCTGGTGTGCGCCACCGACGTGGGCGCCCAGCGCCGCGCCGAGGACGAACTGGCCGAGATGACCTCCCGGCTGCGGGCCACCCTCGAAGCCACCGCCGACGGCATCCTGGTGCTCGACGGCAACGGCCGCATCGCCAACATGAACCGCCGCCTCGCCGGCCTGTGGGGGCTGCCCGAGGCGCTGCTGGCCCGCCACGACGACCAGGCCATCCTCGAACACCTGATCCACGCGGTCGAAGACCCGGCCGCCCTGCGCACCCTGCTCACCACCCACAGCCAGGATCTCAGCGAAACCTTCGACACCCTGCCCCTGCGCGACGGGCGGATCTTCGAGGCCAGCTCCCGCCCCGCCCGCCACGACGACGAGGTGATCGGCCGGGTGTTCTGCATCACCGACGTCACCGAACGCCACAAGGCCGAGCAGGCCCTGATCGCCGCCCGCGACGCCGCTACCTCCGCCAGCAAGGCCAAGAGCGACTTCCTGGCGATGATGTCCCACGAGATCCGCACCCCGATGAACGGCATCATCGGGATGGCCCAGCTCCTGCGCATGACGCCCCAGAGCGACGAGCAGCGGGACTACATCACCACCATCCTGTCGAGCAGCGAAGCCCTGCTGTCGATCATCAACGACATCCTCGACTACTCGAAGATCGAGGCCCGCAAGCTCAACCTCGAAAAGATCAGCTTCGACCTGCGCCAGGTGGTCAGCGACGTGGACAAGCTGTTCCGCCCGAAGGCCGTCGAACAGAGCCTGACCTTCGCCACCGCGGTCACCAGCGACGTACCCCACGTGCTGCTGGGCGACCCGATCCGCGTCCGCCAGATCCTCGTCAATCTGGTCAGCAACGCCTTCAAGTTCACCGCCAGCGGGCGCATCGACGTGATGGTGGCGGTGGGCGAGCGCGAAGGCGGGCGCATCCAGCTGCAGGTCAGCGTCACCGACACCGGCATCGGCATCGCCCCGGACAAGTGCCGCAACATCTTCACCCCGTTCGAGCAGGCCGACATGTCCACCACCCGCCGCTACGGCGGCACCGGCCTCGGCCTGTCCATCTGCCGCATGCTGTGCGACCTGATGGACGGCGAGATCGGCGTGGACTCCGAGGAAGGCGTCGGCTCGCGCTTCTGGTTCACCATCCGGCTCGAGGCGGGCGCCGACGAGACCATCGCCGGCAGTGCCAGCGCACCGCGGCCGATCCTGCGCCAGGGCACGCGCATCCTGGTAGCCGAAGACAACCCCATCAACTGCACCGTGATCGCCCGGATGCTCGAACACTTCGGCGCCCAGGACATCACCTTCGCCGCCAACGGCGAGGACGCCCTCACCCGCTGTGCCGAGCGCAGCTTCGACCTCATCTTCATGGATGCCCGCATGCCGCGGATGGACGGCCTTACCGCCACCCAGGCGCTGCGGGAAAAAGGCACCACCACCTACATCATCGGGGTGAGCGCCGACGCGATGACCGAGGAGAGGGACGCCGCCCTCGCTGCCGGCATGGACGACTACCTGCCCAAGCCGATCAGCCAGGTCGCCCTGGCCGCGGCCATCGAAGGCTGGCGCCAGCGGATGGTAGCGATGCGTCAGCTGGAACAGCGCCGCGACGGCGACAAAATGTAAGCGCTCGCCCGCCCCGCGCCCGGTGGCGACGGGGAATAGCCGCGGCCAAGCCACAGATTCACTTACAAATCCCCGCCGGGGCGCCGCCCCGCGCCGGCTATTCTTGGCTCAGCCGGGTAACTCGCCCGGGACCCGAGGAGAAGCCAGATGCGCAACACCCGTCAGATGATCGCCGCCGCCGTGCTCGGTAGCCTGGCCTTCGGCATGGCGCTACCCGCCAGCGCCCATGGCGACCGGGGCCGGGGTTGGGGCGAACGCCACCACCATCACCCGCGTCATCACCACGATTACCGGGGCGGCTACGCCTATGCGCCGGCGCCGGTCTATATGGCGCCGCCGCCGATGGTCATCGAACGGCCGGTCGTCTATCGGCCCGCGCCCGTCTATGCCTACCCGAGCGCGCCCGCCATTACCATCGGCCTGCCGCCGGTGGTCATCCCCCTGCGCTGACGCGCGCCCGGCGCCGCACACGGCCAGCCGCCGGCACGTGCGTGGGCGGCGTGAAGGCCAGCAGCTGCGCCGCCGCCTCCTCCTGCATGACCGGGCGGAAGCTCGCCGCCACACAGCAGACCTGCGCCTGGGTGAGCTCCTCGATGTAGGTGCGCATGATCGTCACCACGCCCTCGGTGCCGGCTTCCATCAGCAACGCGGTACGCTCCTCGACCTCCGCCAGATCAGCCGCGTAGAAGGTCTCGTCCACCTGCTGGATATGCTTGCGTGCGTGGCTCTCGAGCAGCCCGATGGACAGGCGGAACGCCAGGAACTGCATGCGCTGGGCCAGATCGACCTGGGCCAGCCACACGCGCCCGAACAGCTCGGCGACGGGTAGCGAACAGGCGGCGGGGGAAATCGGCAAAGTGGGCATTGGCAGCATGATCGGGATCTCGTGAGCAGTCGGGCGGGCCGAATTCCTGTTGTAGCCTAGCGGCCGGGAGAGTCAAGCAGCCAAGCCGCGCGCTCGCGCAGCCGGCGGGCCCAGTCGGCATTGAGCCCCGCCGCCTCGGACAGGCGGGTGAGCTCGGCGGCGTCGGGGCGATGGGCGGTGTGGGCCGCCCACAGGCGGGCGAGGGTCAGGCCGGGGGCCGGACGCTCGACCAGTTCGAGCACATCGCCGGCGCGGATCGTGCCTTCCTGCACCACCCGGAAATACCAGCCGGTGCAGCCCAGGTCGGCGATCAGCCGCGACATCGGGTCGTGTTCGAGGCGGTGGCTGATCTTCCAGCATGGCTGGCGCGGCTGGCTCACCTGCAGGCGGCAGGTGCCGGCGGCGTAGATGTCACCGATGCACACCGTCGCCTCGGTAAGGCCAATCCCCGAGAGATTCTCGCCCAGCATGCCGGGCACGAGGCTCGCCGTGATGGCCGGCACCCGCGCCGCCAGCAGGGGGTAGTGCTCGGCCGGGTAGTAATGCACCGCCTTCTCGGGGCCGCCATGGACGCGGCGGTCGCCCTGCATGTCACCGGCGAGGCCGCTCGTGCCAACCGCAACCGGGCCGTCCACCGGCGACTTGAAGATGCCGGTCTGCTGCCCTTCGGGGGGCAGGGCGCGGAGGGTTCCGACATAAACTGCTCTTATCGGCGCATTCATCTCGCTGAAATATTTGGCCACAAAATCAAACGTCCCCCATTGTGCGCCCGATCGCCCGCCTGTCAAGCCGGCCAGAGCCAGGCCGCGCCTCTCACGCCGGAAGAATCGCCATGCGCCGCCCGCACCAGACGGGTCGACACCGCATCCGAAAACACGTGGGGCAGCCAGCGACTGGGCACTTCGTCATAAAGTGCATCAATGTTCGAAAGCCCGCCGCCGAGCACGATCACGTCGGGGTCGAGCAGGTTGATGACCCCCGCCAACGCCCGAGCAAGGCGGTCGGCGTAGCGCGCCAGGGTCGCCGAACACACCGCGTCACCCGCCACCGCAGCGGCGACGATCTCGGCGGGCGACAGCGCCGCCCCCGCCATGCGCAGATGATCCGCCGCCAGACCGGGGCCGGAAAGGTAGGTTTCCACACAACCCGCGCGGCCGCAGTAACAGGCCGGCAGCGGCAGATCGGCCCCCGCCGGCAGGGGCAGCGGGTTGTGGCCCCACTCGCCGGCGATGGCGTTGGGGCCTTCCAGCACCCGCCCGCCCACCACGATGCCGCCGCCCACGCCGGTGCCGATGATGACTCCGAACACCACGTCCGCCCCCGCCGCCGCACCGTCCGCCGCCTCGGAGAGAGCAAAGCAGTTGGCGTCGTTGGCGAGTCGCACCGGCCGGTCCAGCAGGTTTTCCAGGTCGCCCTGCAGCGGCTTGCCGATCAGGCAGGTGGAGTTGGCGTTCTTGACCAGCCCGGTGCGCCGCGACAGCGCCCCCGGCATGCCCACGCCCACGCTGCCGCGCTGGCCCAGTTCGCCCTCGACCGCCGCCACCAGCCCGGCCACCGCCGCGAGGGTCGCCGGATAGTCGCCCTGGGGCGTCGCCACCCGCCGCCGGGCGAGCACCTCGCCGCCGTCGCCGAGGGCGATGATTTCGATCTTGGTGCCGCCGAGGTCGATGCCGATGCGCATGGTGCCGCTGTCCGGGAGTAGGGATGGGTGGATGATATAGCCCCGTGCGCTGGCGCGCGGGCTGGCATATTCTTGAGGGCGACGACAAACCACCTCCACCGCCCATCGCGCCATGCCCCACGAAGCCGACATCCCGGAAATCCGGCAGATCTTCCTGAGCGCCACCGCCCAGGACTGCCGGACGTACCGGGAAGCCGTGCGGGATTTCATCCACGACAACATCGAGCACGCCAAGGTCTTCCTTCAGGAGAACTGGGCCGAAGGCGGCAACTTCGTCGAGCCGGTGTGCAAGCAAAAGGTGGACAAGTGCGACGCCTACATGGGGCTGTTCGGCTTCCGCTACGGCTGGACGCCGCCGCTGCAGCGCAGCTCCATCACCGAGCTGGAGTTCCGCTGGGCGGTGGACCGCTGGCGCGAGGGCGAGGCGCCGATCTTCGTGCTCCGCCCGCGGCCCGGCACCGAGGCCGAGCAGCACCTGCGCGAGCAGGCCGCCCGCTTCCACGACAAGCAGCCCCCCGCCGATGCCGAGGCCGACCGGGCGGCTCAGCGCGCCTTTCTCGCCAGCGTTGACCAATGGGCCTCCAACGGGCGCATCCAGGTTTTCTACGACGACCAGCGGCAACTGGAGGCCCGCGCCGCCTTCTGCATCACCAACTGGGATCTCAAGGTTCTGCGCAAGGCCCGTCACGGGCGCTACCAGGCTTCGGGCGACATCGACCGAGGAGAACTCGGGCGGATCGGCCGCAAGCCTCAGATCGCCGCCCTCCAGGACGCGCTCAACGCCCTGCGCGACCGCCGCGGCGAGCGGGCCGCCGCCTTCCTCATCCACGGCCCCGAGAACCACGGCCAGCTGGAGTTCATCGAGTTTCTGCGCGAATGGCACGACGAGTGGGAAGGCATGGACATCCGCTGCGGCCAGGCCGACGAACCCGACAGCGCCGAATCCCTCATCTGCTGGACCTGCAGCCAGCTGGGCGAACCCCTGCTGGGCGTGCCGACCATCGACGCCCTGGCCGGCCTGCTGGCGACCCGGCTGGCCAGCCGCTCGGTGGTGCTCATCCTGCGCACCGCCGGACGCGAGGCCAACCGCCTGGCCCTGTTCCAGCAGCGCTTCTGGCAGCCCCTGCACACCGCCCTGGCCACCCGCCAGCCCGGCGGACGGGGCCGGCTGTACTGCTTCATGGCCGACCACGCCCCCCTCGCCGACCCGCCGCCCGCCGGCTTCCGCACCCTCGATCTGGACGCCGACGACGTGGACTACCGCCAGATCCTCGCCCTTCCGCCCCTCACCCGCCTGACGGCCGGCCAGGTGCGCAACTGGCTCAGCGACATCCGCAAGAGCGCCGGGGTCCGCCTGGACGAAGACGAGCGCGACGCAATCGCCACCTACGCCACCACCCCCGACGGCAACCCGCCCGACGTCTATAACCGCCTGAACCTGCACGGCTTCTGGAGCCGCGCCCGCTGAGGACCATCACCGTGCCCGAACCCCCCGCCTACGCCGACTTCACCGGCAAGCGTTCCGCCCACTACGTGGCCGCGCCCCACACCGCCACCATCGTCAACCTGGCCATCCGCCTGGGCCGGCCGCTGCTGGTCGAAGGCGAAGCCGGCTGCGGCAAGACCTGCCTCGCCAGCGCCATCGCCGAAGAGCTGGGCGTCG
Source organism: uncultured Zoogloea sp. (assembly GCF_937894855.1). Taxonomy (NCBI): domain Bacteria; kingdom Pseudomonadati; phylum Pseudomonadota; class Betaproteobacteria; order Rhodocyclales; family Zoogloeaceae; genus Zoogloea; species uncultured Zoogloea sp. Next base: position 11,516 of record NZ_CALAYQ010000039.1, on the reverse strand, counting down.
GGCTCACGGTGATGACCGTCAAGAGCACCAGCCAGGCCAAGGATCTGCTCTACCGCTTCGACGCCCTGCGCCGCCTGCAGGACGCCCAGGACCCGGCCAACACCAGCGCCCGCCAGGTCTTCCCCTACATCGAGCTGGAGCCCCTCGGCCACGCCATCCGCGAAGGCAAGCCCCAGGTGGTGCTCATCGACGAGGTGGACAAGGCCGACATCGATTTCCCCAACGATCTCCTCGACGTGCTCGACCGCTTCGTGTTCGACATCGAAGACCTGCCTCGCACCGAGGACGACGCCTGCCGCGCGGCCCGCGGCCACGGCCGCCACGTGGCCGGCCCCGAGGGCGGCGTGCGGCCCATCGTGCTCATCACCAGCAACCGCGAAAAGCAGCTCCCCGAGCCCTTCCTGCGCCGCTGCCTGTACGTACAGCTGGATTTCCCCGCCAATGATCCGGCCATGCTCGCCGAGATCGTCCGCAAGAACCTCGACGCCCGGGCCGAGGCCATCAGCGACGAACTCATCACCGGCGCCGTCGAGCGCCTGTGCCGCATCCGCGAGCGCGGCCGCGAGCTGGGCATGCAGAAGCTCCCCGCCACCTCCGAGCTCGTCGACTGGGTGCGCGTGCTCCACTGGCAGGGCCGCAAGGCCGAGGCCGTGTCGGTGGACGCCCTCGACGCGGTGGATCAGGCCGTGCTGTTCAAGATCCGCCAGGACATCGAACGCTACCGCGCCCGCACCGACGACGAGGCCGGGCGGTGACCCACACCCTGCCGCCCCTGCTGCTGGGGCTGTTCCGTGAGCTCAAGGCTAACGGCGTGCCGGTGGGCGTGCGCGACTACCTGGACGGCATCGAGGCCCTGCGCCTGGGCTTCGGCCAGGATGGCCGCGCCGCCCTGCGCGATCTGGCCATCGCCCTGTGGGGCCGCAGCGACGAGGAGCGCCGCCTCATCAACCGCTGGTTCGACGTGCTGCCCGCACCCGACGACGCCCTCGCCGCCACCATCGACGACCAGCTCGACCGCCTCGACACCACCACCCCCGAACCCACCGGAACGCCCACCGCCCCGGCCACCCGGCCATCGGCCCAGCCTGGCGCCGGCACCACGCCCGCCCCTGCAACCGGCCTCTCCCCCGAAGCCACCGCCACCCAGGCCGAGCGCGCCCGGGTCTCCTTCGCGGCCGCCCGGGAAGGCAGCGGCCTGCCCATCCCGCGCCTCGCCAGCGCCCCCGCCATCGACGAAGACTACGTCCTCACCCCCCAGCCCCTCATCAGCCCACGGGACATGGCCGTGCTGTGGCGCCGCTTCCGGCGCAGCACCCGCCACGGCCCGCGCACCGAGATGGACCTGGCCGCCACCCTGCGCGAGCGCTGCCGCCGCGGCCTGCTGTGCCGCCCGGTGTGCCGCCCCCGGCGCAGCAACAGCGCCCGGCTACTGATCCTCGCCGATGCCAGCCCCAGCATGGACCCGTGGCGCCCCTTCCTCGCCACCCTTGCCGAATCCCTGCCCCTGGGCCGGCTGGCCCGGGCCGAGGTGCGCTACTTCAGCAACCAGCCGCGCCGGCAGCTTTACGCCACGCCCGGCCTCACCGAGCCCGAAGCCCGCGACGCCGTGCTGCGCCGCCACGCCGGCGCCGCGCTGCTGGTGGTGAGCGACGCCGGCAGCGCCCGGGGCGCCCTCAACCGCCGCCGCGCCCTGCAGACGGCCGATTTCCTCGACGAAGCCCGGCGCCTCTTCCCCGCCGCCGTGTGGCTCAACCCCATGCCCCGGCGGCGCTGGGCCGGCACCACCGCCGGCCTCATCGCCGCCGGCCCGGTGCCCATGCTGCCGGTGGACGCGCCGCACCTGCTGCGCGCCATCGACATCCTGCGCGGCAACAAATAGACCGCCATGCCCTATCCCGCCGCCCTCGGCCAACGCCCGCTGGAAGTCCACGAAGCCTACGCGGCGCTGGAGCAATACGCCGCCGACTACGGCCGCGACCCGCTGCTGCTGCTGATGCACGCCGCGGTGCCCGAAACCCTGCGGCCGGATCTCCTCAACCTGATCCGGGTGAACTTCCTCGCCGCCCACGGGCCCGACCCCAGCCTCGAGGCCGACGTGCTGTTCTCGCCCCTCGCCACCGCCCTGGGCGGCGGCTATTACCGCATCGACGCCCCGGTGCGCTGGCACTGCCTGGTGATGCTGCGCTCCCTCTACCGCCACGACCCGCGCCCACGCATCCGGCGCATCGCCGAGCTGCTGTGGCGCTACGTGGAAGCCCGCGAGCACCAGGCCAGCCGCGCCGCCGACCCGCAGCTGGCCGAGTTCCTCGACATCCAGCGCTGGGTCGCCCTGGCCTTCCTCGAACCCGCCAGCGCCGCCCACGCCTTCGCCGACGCCCTGCGCCAGACCCACGCCGACGGCAGCACCGTGGCCCTGCGCCTGGGCGGCCTCGCCGCCGCCATCGAACTCCCCCTCGCCGGCCAGCCCGAGCTCCTCGCCTACGCCCGCGGCCTCGACGCTCTGGCCAGCGGCAACGACGCCGAAGCCGAACGCCTGCTGGGCGCCCTGGGCAGCGACGAGATCCGGGTGGGCGACATCGTGCTGAAGGCACCGGAGGCGCTGCTGGCGGATTACCGGGTCGCCGGGGCAAGGGCGGGCGATCTGGCCTCCAGCGGCAAACCACGGCGGACGTGTCTGGTGATCCAGCCCGTGGGCACCTGGACCGACCCCGACAACGGCCACGTTGTGGACCTGGATGCCGCCTATCGGGTGATCCGCGAGACGGCCGCCGAGGCCGGCCTTGACTGCCTCCGCGCAGACATCCTCGCCCTCGTCTTCAACGCCAACGAACAATGGCCCGACCTGCTCCGTCACATCCTGAGCGCCGATGTGGTGATCTGCGACCTGAGCACCGGAGATGTCGCGGTGCGCTATCTGACGGGCGTCAGCTTCGCGCTGGGGGCGCACAAGGTGTCGCTCATCGCAGAAGCGCAGGCGTCCACATGGCAGCCGCCAGCGTTGTTCGGCAGCGTGATCCGGTATTCAGCCTCGGAGAATCCGGAAAGCTGGGGCAAAGCCGCCCTGGGCACGCAGCTCAACGCCACCGAGGCGTCGCAGCCCCCTGTCGGCCACAATCCGATTCACGGGGCGTTAGCTGAGCCTCCGACAAGCATGGCGGCCCCGCCGTCACTTGCAGCCGACGGGGAGATGCCCGACCAGACGCCACCCTACGCTACGGCGCCGGGCGACCTCACCTCCATCTGCCCGGTGATCCAGGGCTTCGGCCTCAAGACCGACCCCGTCACCGGCCGCAGCCTTGATCTGGACCAGTCTTACACGGTGATTGCCGCCGCGGTGACGGCCGTCGGCTTCGAATGTACCCGACCGGACATCACCTCCGCCGGCCTGCCCAGCGACGCGCTCGACCTTATCCTGCGCGCCCCTCTCGCCATCGTCGACCTCTCCCTCGGCCTGCCCGACGTGCTGCTCCAGCTCGGCCTGCGCCACGGCCTGCGGCCGGGCCGCACCCTGCTCCTCGCCGAAGAGGGCTACCGCATCCCGCCGGAACTCGCCTCGCTGCGCATCCTGCGTTACAAGCATGGAGGCAACCACCTGGACAGCTACGAGGTGGACAGACTAATCAATGAAATCACCCGCTGGCTCAAGGAAGCCATGGCCAACCCTGCCGTGGACAGCCCCGTCTACGCCGCCCTCCCCAACCTGCGCTCGCCCGTGCGTCGCCCGCCCGCGCCCGAGCCGGAAACCCTCGCCGAAGATCCCGTGCCACCGCAACCCAGGCCCCGGGTGTTCATCTCCTACGTCCACGAGTACCGCCAGTACGCCGCCCCCCTCGCCCGGGCCCTGCAGGCCGAGGGCATCGACGTGGCCTGGGACATGGACCTCAAGGCTGGCGACAACTGGCAGGAGAGGCTCACCGCCATGCTCGACGAGGCCGACGCGCTGGTGGCCGTGGCCGGTACCCTCACCGCCGGCCGGCCCAATCCGCTCGCCGAGATCGAGCGGGCGAGGCAGCAGGGCAAGCGCCTGTTCCCGGTACTCGTCGATCCGATCAAGGAGCCCGCCACACTTCTCGAAAGCTGGGCGGCGAACACCGATGACAGTGGCTACGTCCGGTGGCTGGCCACCGTGTCCGAGGCCGAGCGCCCGGCCGCCATCACCGAGACCGCCCGGCGCATCGCCGAAGCCATCTCGCTGAGCGCCGCGCCTGCCGAAGGGGCTGAAGCGGAGGAGGTGGCTGAATCGGAAGAAGCGGCGGCAGCCCCCACCGCCACCTGGGAGCTCACCATCCGCCAACGGGGCGAGGGCGGGCTACAGTTCATCCTGCTGATCGACGGCAAGCGCACCGAGGCCACCGTGCACTTCCAGCAGACGTTGGTGGACAAGCTGGTAGACGAACTCCTCGTCGACATCCATCTGCGCCCCGACGCCGCGCAGGCGCTCCGCCAGCTGCTGCTACCCCGGGAGTTCATCGCCCTGACCGCGCCCGCCCGCTACCGCCTCACCCTCGGCCCCGGCTCCGCCGCGCTGCCGTGGGAGCTGATTTTCCATCACCCGGACGACCCCTTTGCCCACCTGGGCCCGCGCAACGTGCTGCGTCGCCTGGATGGCCTGCGCATGCCGCAGCCACGCCGCACGCTCAGCGCCCGGGCGCTGCTGATCGGCAATCCGCTCATCGTCGGCACCTTCCCCATCCACGAAGACGGCCAGCCCACCCTGCTGGGTGTGGAGCAGGAACTGGCCGGGGTGGCCCGATCGCTGACCGCAGCCGGCCTGGAGGTGAGCGTGGGCACCGAAGAGAGTGCCTCAACGGTGATGAGCCGACTGTTTGGCCGGGATTACCGCGTCCTGCTCATCAGCGGCAACGCGGTCTATCGGCACCTCCTGCCCGACGGGCGTCGGGTAAGCGGCTTCGTGCTCAGCGACGGGGTGTTCCTCACCGCGCTGGAACTGAAGCAGATGCGCACGATGCCGGAGCTGGTCTTCCTCAACGGCTGCCACGTGGGCCGCGCGGCACCTGGGGGCGACGACAGCCCATCGGAAAACATGGTGCTGGCGCTCCTGAAGGCCGGGGTGCAGGCGGTGGTGGCCCCCGGCTGGGTGGTGGATGACGATGGCGCGGCCGAGTTCTCCGAAACCTTCTTCGCCGCCCTGTCCGAAGGCCAGCGCTTCGAGGATGCTGTGGCCGCCGCCCGGCAGGCGACCTTCCGGACCGCGCCGCAAGCCACCACCTGGGCCGCCTACCAGGCCTGGGGCGACCCCGACTACCGACTGCTGCCGCCGTCCGCGTCCGAAGCCGCCTGACCCGCCGCCCGATACTTCTGCCAGCCGCTCCAGCTGTAGAACACCAGCCCGATCCAGATCAGAGCAAAGGTGGCGAGGCGCGCCGGCGGCAGATCCTCGCCGAACAGCCACACGGCGGTGACCAGCTGCATCGTCGGGTTGATGTACATGAGCATGCCCACGGTGGCGAGGTTGAGGCGCTGGGTGGCCGCGGCAAACAGCATCAGCGGCAGCGCCGTCAGCACCCCCGACATCGCCAGCAGGAACAGCGTGGTGCCGTCGTGGCCGGTGACCACCCCATGCCCGTGGGCGCCCTGCCACAGGGCGTACAGCCCCACCAGCGGCAGCATGGTGAGGGTCTCGAGCCACAGGCCGGAGATCGCATCCACCGGCACCTGCTTTCGCACCAGCCCGTACAGCCCGAAGGTGCCGCCCAGGAACAGCGACACCCACGGCAGGCTGCCCAGCGCGGCAAACTCGTTGCCCACCGCCGCCACCGCCAACCCCACCGCCAGCCACTCCTTGGGGTTGAGGCGCTCCTTGAGCACCAGCATGCCCAGCATCACATTGACCAGCGGCGTGAGGAAATATCCCAGGCTCGCAGCGATCACTAGGCGCTGGTCCACCGCCCACAGAAAGCCCAGCCAGTTGGAGCCCACCAGCAGCGCCGCCAGCGCCAGCCGCGGCACCGCGCCGGGATGCCGGGCCGCCGCGCCGAGCCGGCTCCAGCCCCGGTTGGCGGTGATGATCAGGCTCACGAACAGGCACGCCCACAGGGCGCGGTTGCACAGCACGTCGGCCGGGCTCACGTGGCCCAGCTGGCGGAAGAACAGCGGAAAGAAACCCCAGATGCCGTAAGCACCGAGGCCAAAGCCGATGCCGGCGAGGGTTCTGCCTTTTTCCACGATCGTGGTCTGGAGGAATTTCGGAGCAGAACGATAGCACCGGGCACGACCAATGCGCGTCCGGGTTTTCCCAGGCGCTACAATGGCGCCATTCCACTGCAAGGAAGGCCCGTCATGTTGATCATCTTCAAATCCCCCGCCAGCGGCGACGTGATCATGTTCGAGAAGAACGGCAAGGAAATGCTCTCCGTGCTCGAAAAAGACCCGGCCGACCCGAAGGGCATCTTCACCGTCGAACAGCTCCCCGCCGCCATCACCACCCTCAAGGCCGCCATCGAAGCCGACAAGGCGAAGAAGGCCGAACAGCCCGACGACGCCGACAAGGACGACGAGCCCAAGACGCCCGGCGGCGCAGTGAGCTTCTTCCAGCGCGCGGTGCCGCTCCTCGAACTGCTCGAACGCTCCCTGAAAGACAAGGTGCCGGTCACCTGGGGCGTCTGATCGGGCCGGAGCCACGCCGTCATGACCCAACGCGACATCGACCTGGCCCTCGAACTCGTGCGCGAGCACCTGCCTGACCTGGGAATCCCCCGGCGCCTGTGCACCCGCCGCCTGTCACCGGCGGGCCGGGTGCTCGGCCAGTACCGCTGGCACTCCGACACCCTGCGCCTCAACCCGCGCTACCTCGCCCGCCTGTCGGACGACGACGCGCTGGATCTGCTCGACACCCTGCTCCACGAACTTCTCCACAAGGCCTCGCCCCTGTGGAAGCAGCTGCGCGACAGCTTCCGCCCGCACCCCGAAATCTGGATGCGCGCCGAATCCCTCGCCACCCAGCTCGGCCCCACCTATCTCGCCCGCCGCCGGACGGCGGCAGCGACGGCCTGATCGGCCGGGGCCAGCCGGATTTCAGGTTTCTTGATTTACCCAGCCCCCGTGGCTAACATCGTTTTGCGCAGCCAGATCCGGCTCGCGTCACTTTTAGAGGTTTGGATGTTGGAGCTTGCAGTAATCCGATAACCCGATCCCTGCTCCGGCAGGCGCATTCAGGTTATCGCGATCAAAAACGTTTGGCGTGCCGCCCGCTGGTGGCCTGCCGTTTCTGTTCGTTCAGATTACTACCCATGGTTTTCCAACATGACCACTTCCAGACCGAAGCAGGCGCATTCTCACGCGCCCGCCAGTTCATTCCCCACGTCTCATTCAGGCGAAGCCATCGCCAGGATCACGGCCGTCGATCGCGACCAGTACATCGTCAGGAGTGACGAGCGCGAGGTGCCCGCAAGGCTCACCGGCCGGGTCGTCCATTCCGCCGATTCCCCGGTGGAGCTTCCCTGCGTCGGTGACTGGGTCCGCGTGACATATCACGACGCCGGCGCCCATGCGAGCATCCTCGACATCCAGCCGCGCACGTCGTTTCTGAAACGCCGCCGCCCCGGTGGCAACGCTGAGTTCCAGATGATCGCCGCGAACATCGATGTGGCCTTCATCGTCCAGTCGTGCCACTTTGATTTCAACGTGCGACGACTCGAACGCTATCTCGTCATGACGCGCGACGGGCATATCGAGCCGGTCATCCTGCTCACCAAGACCGACCTGATCAGCCCCGAGGCGCTGGAGGACCTGCTGGCGAGCATTCGCCGTGCCGGCATCGTCGCCCGCGTCATCCCCATCAGCAACGTCAGCGGTCAGGGCGTTGAAACGGTGCGCGAGTTGATCCAGCCCGGAAAGACCTACTGCCTGCTCGGCTCGTCCGGCGTTGGCAAGACGACCCTCGTCAATGGCCTGATCGGCAAATCCGATCTGGCGACCGGCGTGGTGAGTCACTCCGGCGAAGGCCGGCATACGACCACCCGGCGCCAGCTCATCGCGCTTGAAAACGGCGGGCTGTTGATCGACATGCCGGGCATGCGCGAACTGGGAATGCTCGATGTCAGCGAAGGCCTCGACGCCAGTTTTGCCGATGTCGAGGCCTATGCATCGGGCTGTCGCTTCGCCAACTGCACCCACACCAGCGAGCCGGGCTGCGCCATTCAGGCTGCCATCGCCCAGGGGGCGCTGGACCCTGCGCACCTTCAGAGCTACCAGAAGCTCAGGCGAGAATCCGAGTTTCACGGCATGTCCCACCCTGAGAAGCGCAAGAAGGATCGGGCGTTCGGAAAGATCGTGCGGGCCACCATCAAGGCCAAAGGGAGGTGGAACGACGATTAGCAGCTAGCTCATAGGCAAAAGGGCGTTTCCCGGTACGCGGGGAAACGCCCTTTGCCGCGAGTGCGTCTTAACGATCAACACCCGCTTCGGCTTGCCGATGCAGTCGGTCAGCCTGCTCAGGCATCGGCAATCGCCGCGCCGTTCGCCACCACCAGCGCGAACGCATCCGACAGCCCGGCCAGGTTGCCGCGCTGGATCTCGGCCGCCGGCACCACGCCACCGTCCGGCGACGGCAGCGCGCGGGTCGCGGTGGCCGCAGCCGGCACGCACACCGGCCAGCCCAGATTCACCGCGCCGCGGGCGGTGGAATTGACGCAGTTGTGGGTCATGAAGCCGCAGATCACCAGCTGACGCTTGTCGCCCAGCGCCGTGAGCTGCGCCTCCAGATCGGTGCCGATGAAGCCATTGGCGTGGCGCTTCACCACGCGCCCCTCGCCCGCCACCGGCGCCACCTGGCTGGCGATGGCGCCGCTCTCGCCATTCACGTCGAAGGGCGAACCCGGGCCGGCATCGTGCTGGATGTGGATCACCGGTGCACCCACGGCCCGCGCCCGAGCCAGCAGCGTCGCGCATTCATCCAGCGCCGCCTCGATGCCGTCGAGCTTCATCAGGCCACCCAGATAGGTGTTCTGGGCATCGACGATGATGAGCACCGATTGGGACAGGGGCGCCGGCGTGGCGGGTTTGCCGGTCAGCTGGCGCAGGGTGAAGGCTTCGGTCATGACGTGTCTCCTTGTGTGGGTTGGGATGGATGCAGATTAGGCCGGGCGACATCCTGCGTAAATGCACACGATTGCCGGCCGCTCCTGCAAAATTGCAACACCCAACCCGGAGCCCCGCCCATGAACTGGGACGACCTGCGCTTTCTCGTGGTGATCGGCCGCGAAGGCACCCTGGCCGGCGCCGCCCGCCGCCTGAAGGTGGACCAGACCACCGTCGCCCGCCGCCTGCGGGCACTCGAAGACGCCCTCGGCACGCCGCTCTTCGAGCGCAGCGACGGCCGCTGGCAGCCCACCGCCACCGGCGCCCGGGTGCTGGAGCGGGCCACCCGCATCGAGGAAGACGTGGCCGGGCTCACCCGCATCGCCGACGCCGGCCGGCCCGGCATCCACGGCAGCGTGCGCATTACCTCGGTGGGGGCGATCATCGCCGAATGGCTGGTGCCGCGCCTGCCCGATCTGTACGCCCGCCACCCGGGGCTCGACGTGGCGCTGGTGGGCAGCAACGACAACCTCAACGTGGCCCGCCGCGAGGCCGACATCGCCATCCGCCTGGCCAGGCCAGAGACCGGCGACTTCGTGATCCGCAAGCTCGCCGACGTGGGCTTTGCGGTCTATGCCTCCGCCGCGGGCGAGCCCCCCGACTCCTGGGTGTGCTACGACGAAGACCTCGCCCACACCCCCGAGATGCGCTGGCTCGCCCCCCGGCTGGCCGACAGCCGGGTACGCCTGCGCAGCAACGGCGTGGAAGCCCTCACCCGCGCGGTGGCCGCCGGCATCGCGCAAGCCGTGCTGCCCTGCTTCATCGCCGACACCCACCCCGGCCTCACCCGCCAGAGCGGCCCGGCCCCCGTGGTGACCCGGGAGTTGTGGCTGCTGATCCACCCGGACGCAAAGCAGCAACCACGGGTAGCAGCGGTGGCCGAGTGGCTGGCAGCCCAGTTCGCCGAACATCGCCCCGCCTTCCTCGGCCCCCCGTAGGTCTTCTGTAGGTCGGACTTCAGTCCGACATCGCTGCCGCACAAGCCGACGCATGTCGGACTGAAGGCCGACTTACGGGCGCACCGGCGTGCGGGTCGGGCCGTCCGCCATGCGGCATAACGACGCACATTAGAAAACACTAATAAACCAAGGCTATATTGAAAGTGACCGGCCAGCCTGCCGGTCCACCGCCGCCCGGTCGCATGACCGTCTCTCCCTCGGCCTGTCTCCGGGCGGTCCCTCCCCGCAAATCCGGAGACCGCCATGACATCGCGCCACATCCTGTCGCTTGCCGCCCTGTGCTGCCTCGTGCTGACCGGCCCCGTCGGCGCCGCCGACACCACCTACGGCAGCCAGCTCATGACCCCGCAGGAGCGCGCCGAACACCGCGCCACCCTGCGCAACCAGGCCACCGAGGCCGAGCGCAACGCCTACCGACAGCAGCACCACGACGCCATGCAGGCCCGCGCCCGCGAACGCGGCGTCCAGCTGCCCGACACCCCACCTGCCCAGGGTGGCGGCGCCAATCGCCGAGCCGGCGGGCAGGGCATGGGCCCGCGCGGCGGACGCTGATCCGCTCCCTTTTCCCACCGCCCACCGCCCACCGCCCACCGCCATGAAAACCCATCGCCTCAGGATCGCCTCGACCCTCTTCGCCGCCTGTCTCCTCGCCGCCTGTGGCGGGAGCGGTGGCAGCACCCAGCAAGGGGGCGCCCCCTTCGTCGTCAATGCCGACGGCACCTCCAGCTTCGTCAGCAGCGCCCTCGGCACCACGCTGGCGGCACTGCCCCTCGAAAGCCTCAGCACCGCCGAGAGCGCCTCGCTCACTTACATGCGCGAGGAAGAAAAGCTAGCCCACGACGTGTATGCCCGGCTCAACACCCTGTGGGGCAGCCAGACACCGATCTTCAACAACATCGCCCAGAGCGAGGCCACCCACACCGAAGCCGTCCGGCTGCTGCTGGTGCGCTACAGCCTGCCGGACCCCGCCGCCAACCTGGGCGAAGGGCTGTTCGTCGCACCGGTGCTGTAACAGCTCTACTACGACCTCACCGCCCAGGGCAGCACGTCGCTGATCAACGCCCTGCGGGTAGGCGCCGCGATCGAGGAGATCGACATCCTCGACCTGGAAAACGCCCTGCCCACCATCGACAACCAGGACATCCGGCAGGTGTACGCCAACCTCCTCAAGGGCTCGCGCAACCACCTGCGCGCCTTCGTGCAGGCGCTGGCCCAGCAGGGCGTGACCTACACCCCGGCCTACCTCACCACCGACGCCTACACCGCCATCGTCACCACCGCCTTCGAGCGCTGAGGCCCTCGCCCACCTGTAGGTCGGGTTAGCGCAGCGTAACCCGACATGCATTTCCACGACTGACGTGACGTGATTCGATCACCGGTTGTCGGGTTACGCCCTACGGGCTAACCCGACCTTGTATTGTGTTGATGTGCGGAACCGGTCGTTTTCAGGTCTTTGTG